>NZ_JASJOJ010000024.1:0-69170 GCF_038519165.1 Photobacterium sp. SP02 | reverse complement strand
GCTTTTTTCCGGCCTTCGCGTTCATCCGTCCAGGCTTTGAGGTATTGGGGGTTTTGCCTGCTGTAACAGAAGACTGCAACTCAGCCAGGCCTTCATTCACCAGTTTGTTCAGCTCTTGATAAAACACAGCCATAATTTTACTTTCAAATACTCTTATTCAATCACAGGTAATCAGGCGTCTTTCGCCAATCCCCAATAAAACAAGCAGGCTAAGACTGCGCAAGCGGCCATCGTTCCTGCCAGCGGCCAGGCTGTGGTATCGGGCATCGCTGCTACAATACCGCCCACCACAGTACCTGTGCCGAAACGCATTGTACCAGCCAATGACGAAGCCGTACCCGCCATATGCGGATACTTGGCTAACAAACAAGCCATTGAATTACTGGCAACGGTAGAAATCGCGCCCACAAACAGCATTACCGGTACCACAACGCCCCACAGGCCGAGTTCAAGCACCTGTCCTGCAATCAATCCTGCCCCGGCAATCAATTGAATGATCAGTCCCAAACGCAGCATATAATGCGAGCCCATTTTGCGTACCAGCTTGCCATTTAAGGTGGTCATTACAATCAGGCAGATCACGTTCAGGCCAAACAACAGGCCGAAGTTTTCCGTACTGACATGGTAAAGATCGATGTACACAAAAGAGCCGACAGTAAGGAAAACAAACATGCCCGCAAACGAAAAACCGCTGCTCACCACCAGACCGAGCGCGGGGGCTGATGTCAGCATGCGCGCATAATTTCTGAGCGTTGAACCTAAATGAAACGGCAGTCGTTTCTCAGCCGGCAGGGTTTCAGGAATCATTTTCAACACGGCCAGAATAACAATCACTGAAAACAGAGCCAGAAACCAGAAAATGGAACGCCAGCCGAACCAGACGGACAGGTATCCCCCTATCATTGGCGCGGCCAATGGCGCAATTGTCATCACTAGGGTGACAAAAGACATGGTGCGGGCGAACTCTTCCCGTTCAAACATATCCCGCACCAGCGCCTGAATAATAACGGCGGCAGAGGCACCGGCAAAGCCTTGCGCGGCACGGATCCAGGTCAGTTCATTAATGTTATGACTCATTGCACTGACCACTGCGGCCAGTGCGAAAAGCATTATACCGATTATCAGTACCGGGCGACGGCCGTAGCTGTCTGAAAGCGGGCCATGAATAAGCTGTCCAACGGCAAAACCTGCGGTATACGCTGTCAGGGTCACCTGCACCAAACTGGGGCTCACGCCCAGATCTTTTGCGATAGTTGGCATTGCAGGCAGGTACATATCAATTGCCAGCGGTGTGAGTGCGGCAATTGCCCCCAGAATGAGGATCAGCGAAAAGCTCAGGCCAGGACTGTCAGATTTATTCATAAACCACTTATTAGAATTTTGAAAAGGAAAGGGAGTGATTGTACGACAATTTCCGCTACTTAAATCTTTCCCGACAGGAAATGATAAGTTTCTTTTTATGGTGTACTAGCGAAAAATTGTGATGTGCATTATCACAAAGTTCAAGTATTGACCAAAAAATCGCATCTATGTTGCCTGACAGCGAATTTTCGCTGTTTTTCTCTGGCAGCCTGAACAGAACGAATAGCAGGCACTAAAAAGGCGTCGGTACCTATGCAACAGGCCCGACGCCTTCTGGCTTTACCGCTAAGTCGTTTTACCACTAAGTCTTTATAACACTGAGTCGCTATTACACTGAGTCGCTAAGCCACTCACAGTTTAAAAGCTGGCGATTTCTTCTTCCGTAAGAGGTCGATACTCACCCGGTTCCAGATCTTCATCCAGTACGACAGCGCCGACCTGCTCGCGGTGTAACGCCACCACTTTATTGCCGATTGCAGCAAACATGCGCTTCACCTGATGGTATTTCCCTTCAGAGATAGTGATCAGTGCCGCGCACTCCTCAAGAATCTCCAGTTTTGCCGGCCGGGTCAGGTCTTTCTCGCCGCGCAGCTGTACACCTTCGGCGAACTCCTTGATTGCAGAGGCCGGAATAGGATCGGCCGTTTCCACGTAGTACACTTTTTCGCAGACGTGGCGCGGCGAGGTAATGCGGTGTGACCACTGGCCGTCATCCGTCAGCAGCACCAACCCTGTGGTATCCGCGTCCAGTCTGCCCGCCACATGCAGTTTTTCCGGGCTGACTTCATCGAGCAACACAAAGACGGTCGGATTAAAGTCATCCACATGCGAACAAACGTAACCCTGAGGCTTGTTCAGCATAAAATATTTCGGGCCCGTCATGTGCAGCGTGCTGCCATCAAACTCAACGTCACAGTCATCCGTGATTTTCAGCGCACCGTTTTTGACGATGTCGCCATTCACTTCTATTCTTTTTTCTTTGAGTAATTTACCGGCTTCCTTGCGAGTAATTCCCAGGGCGGTACATAAAAATTTATCAAGCCGCATTGCAGGCTCCGAGTGGTGCAAAAGCGCCATTATAAAAACCTGGACTGCGTGATGCACGAGAAATCTCAAACCTGAGCCGGCTGAAGCAATATCACTAATTGCAACCCCTGATCACAAATTTTTACATCGCATTGCCTGAACTGCCACTAAGCTCAAAAAGTAGAACATTTCTCCATTTTCACGGTCTTCACTTATAGACAGAGGGCATGAGTTATCCGTATAAACACCTTGAACAACTCACCACTGTGCCATGAAAACACCGAACAACTAAGGTTGACTTATGAACATCTCACTTGTAGCGCCTAGCCTGTCTTCTGTGGACATGCTGCTTACACTAGTTGGGGAACTCTTTGAATATGAAGTCCTGCCACAAAAACGTGAGCAAACCACACAGGCAGTACACCAGATGTTGAACAATCCTGAACTGGGTCAGGTTTGGTTTATAGAAATTGAACATGAAGGCAATACTATGATTGCCGGTCATATTATCCTGAGTTACAGCTTCAGCCTTGAGCATGGCGGACGGATCGCCCTGATTGATCAGTTCTACCTGAAATCCGAATGGCGCCAGCAAGGTATAGGCACTGAGCTCATGCCTCAGATTGAACATCACTGCGCAGAAGCCGGTGTCCATGCACTGACTCTCGAAGTGAACATAGGTAACAAAGGCGCCCGCAGCTTCTATGAGAAGCACGATTTTATTCCGCGCCGCCAGTTCTGCATGATGACCAAAACCATCAAGCCCACGAAACTGCCACTGAACATGGCTTCGTAATGATTGACAGCCGGGGCTCATTTCTCTGGGCCCTACTCCGATACTTGTCTAGCATCGATAAAAGCCGTTACACTCTCCTTCGCTTTCCACTAGTGTCCGTGATTGATGTATACGCTTCGTCCTTATCAGCAAGACTGTGTCAAAGCCACAGTGCACTACTTCCGTAAACACAGCTCACCTGCAGTCCTGACTCTGCCTACCGGGGCAGGGAAAAGCCTGGTCATCGCAGAACTCGCCCGGATAGCCCGCGGCCGGGTACTGGTGCTTACCCATGTCAAAGAGCTGGTCGAACAAAACCATGCCAAGTATGAAAGCTACGGCCTGAACGCGTCCATTTTTTCAGCCGGGCTGGGCCGGAAAGAAACCGATCAGCAGGTCGTTTTTGCCTCAGTGCAATCTATGGTCAACAGCCTTGAGCAATTTAACGATGAGTTTTCCTTGCTGGTCATAGATGAATGTCACCGGGTGCCTGATGATGAAAACAGTGCCTATCAGCGGGTTATCCAGCATCTTCAGCGTATCAACACAGGTATCAAAATTCTTGGCCTGACAGCTACGCCATACCGGTTGGGCATGGGCTGGATTTACAAATACCACACGCGAGGACAGGTGCGAACAGAGCAGGATCGCTTCTTCCGTGACTGTATTTTCGAGCTGCCTATTCGCTATCTGCTGGATGAAGGCTTCCTGACCGAACCCAGCATCATGGACATGGCAGTGATTGGCTACGATTTTTCCAGCCTTAAGCCTGCCAATAACGGCCACTATAAAGAGGCGGATCTGGATGCGGTGATCGCCAAATCGTCCCGCGCCACCCCAATGATCATCGATCAGGTGATCGATTATGCCAAAGACAGAAAAGGGGTGATGATCTTCGCCTCTACGGTCAATCACGCCAAAGAAATCATGGGTTATCTGGCTGGTGAATCTGCCGCGCTGGTGGTCGGCGATACCCCGTTAGAAGAGCGGGATCGCATCATCACCGAGTTCAAGAATCAGCAGATCAAATACCTGGTGAACGTTTCCGTTCTGACAACAGGGTTTGATGCGCCGCATGTGGATTTGATTGCCATCCTGCGCCCGACAGAATCCATCAGCCTCTACCAGCAAATTGTCGGCCGTGGTCTGCGGTTAGCCGAAGGCAAATCGGACTGTCTGGTGCTTGAATATGCCGGTAACTGTTATGACTTGTACCAGCCGGAAGTCGGCGATCCCAAACCTGACAGTAACAGTGAAGTGATCATGGTGCCCTGCCCGGCTTGCGGCTTTAAAAACAGCTTCTGGGGCAAACTCGACCCGGCCGGTTTTCTGATAGAACACTATGGACGTCGCTGTCAGGGCTATTTCGAAGACGATGACGGAGAGCGTGAAGAGTGTGGCTATCGCTTTCGCGCCAAATTCTGCGAAGAATGCGGTACGGACAACGACATCGCCGCCAGACGCTGCCATCAGTGCGATGCGGTAATGGTCGATCCGGACAAAAAACTGCGTGATGCGCTGAAACTCAAAGATGCGATGATCATGAAGTGTACCGACATGAAGCTGGAACCGGGCAAGAACCAGTACGGCAAGCCTCAGCTGAAAGTGACCTACTTCAGTGAGGAAGACGGCCATATCAGCGAAGTCTGGACATTAGCCAATAAAACGCAGAAAAATGATTTTCTGAAAAAATTCATCAATCCCCATCTGGTCGATCGCCACCGGCCCTTTACCGATACAGCGCCAACACGTGTTGCCAGCAATGAACACAGGTTGCGCCCGCCGGAAATCATTATTGCCCGTAAAAGCGGCCGCTTCTGGGCGATACGGGATAAGTTGTTCGATTTGGATCAGTACAAGCAGTAACCTTGAGATTGAAACGACAAAAGCCGCACTTTCGTGCGGCTAAATTCAGGCAGTGAATTCCATCAAAAAATCAGAATGCGTAATCTACATTCACACCCCAGTTACGACCTGGTTGCGTGTGACGATCCAAGCCTGGCTCACTAGCGGTAAAACCTTCAATGTCCTGATAACGCCAGTATTTTTTGTCAAACGCGTTAAACAGGCCAGCACGAAGTACCAGATCTTCGGTTGGTGTGTAATAAGCGGTCAGGTCAACCACAGTGTAACTCGGCGCATCAACATTGGTGTCACTCGACCAGTCTGAACCAGATTTCGATGCAACATAAACTGCATTGATCTCACTGCCCCAGTCACCGCTCGGCGCGTCATAACCAAGGCCCACAACCGATGTAAACGGAGCGACAGAATCTAAGGCCTCACCCGTCTTCTTGTCTTCGCCTTCCTGGTAAGCCAGAGATACTTTTGCGTAAGTACCGCTTGGCGCGTTCAGAGCTTCGTCCAACCAGAGTTCAGATGCTAATTCAGCACCATAAATTTTGGCCGAGTCTAAGTTCTCATTGCTGGTGATTTGAATACCGCTGACAACCTCAGTTTGGGAAGCAATGAAATCTTTATAGTCGGTGTAGAAAGCCGCGATGCTCATCAAACCGATGCGCCCCTGTGTTCTTGCACCAATTTCGTAAGCAAGGCTTTTCTCTGATTTCAGATTCGGGTTGGCAACAATCTTGTAACCAAGCGCCCTGTTATCTTTATCTTCATACATTTCACCAATAGTTGGTGAACGGAAGCCCTGACTGATCTGAGCGTATGTATTAAAACTTTCCGTCCAGTGATATACCGCCCCCAAACGACCCGTGACAGCATCACTTTCATGGTCTGACAGACCAGAGGAGGAAGCTGGTTCAGCCTGATAGTTGTCGTAGCGGAGACCACCGGTCACCACCAGTTGCTCCTGCATTAAATACAGCTGATCCTGCAAGAAAATACCGTATTTCACGGATTTTGCATTTGGCACTTCTACTGGGCCAGGTTTCACGGCCCCTGAATCCAGGAAATAATCCTTATAATCCAGCTCGAACTCATTGTGTACAACACTCAAACCATAAGTCAGCTCATGACGAGTATTGGAGAACGCAATGGCTTTATTAAACTGCGCATCAAACTGAGTGCTTGAATCTTCGCCGCCACGGTAACGATTCCGATTACCATATCTATCGGTATGATCGTAGTTATCGTGTTTACTTTCACTCTGCTGCCAGTTCAACGCCCAGTTCACGGAATCTGCAACGGCAAGATTGGCCTGCCATTCGTGGTTCAGCCCCAATCGGATCCGAGCATCTTCATCATGGCCACGCACATTGGTATAAACAAAACCCGGCATGAAACCGCCACCAGCATCGTAATTTTCCTGGCTCAGAATTTGGGCATCTGTATCACGTGTATAATATTCTGCAACCAAGCCGACCCGGTTGGTGTCGTTCACCTGAACATACACTTTGCCAAGCACGTTATGCGATGCAAAAGTCAGCGGGTTCGCCTGCCCACGACTACGGCCTTCAATATCAGCCCCATCGCCATGCGCTTCTGTTTCATGGCCATCCCGATAGGTATAAATCAGCAAACTTTCAACAGCACCGGTACGATTAGCCGCTTCAACGGTTGCTTTGTATTGTTCACTTTCACTTGCATAACCTGTTTTCACAGCCAGATGATTGTTTTCTCCAGTCTGTAATACATCTTCAGGATTTTTCGTTCTCAGCAAGACTGTACCGCCAATGGCATCGCTACCATAGAGGCTTGAGCCCGGACCTTTGCTTACTTCAACAGCGGTTAAGGTATCAACCTCGAATCCATTTGAATACTTGCGCATCTGGTCGGCACCCGGGTTATACCCGGCAGGCTGCTCGACATTATCAACCATGACTTTCACGCGATTTCCGGAAACACCACGCACAGTGAAATCAGAAATCCCGAAGCGGCCATTGCCGTTCACCTGGACACCGGGCTCATACTTCAGCGCATCTTGCAGATCATTCGCCAGGTTCTTTTCCATGTCCTCGGCAGTGACTTTCGATACAGACCCCGGCACATTCATAATACTTTGCTCAGTACGCGTTGCCGTAACCACCATTTCATCTGTATATGATTTTTTTTCCTGAGCATGCAATGAAGGAGAAAGGGCCAGCAATACAGAGCTGGCAATCAGTGAGAGTTGTTTATGATTCATATTCCCTGCTATCAATTTCTTTATCAATTAGAGTCGTTATTGGTAAGGATTATACAAAAACAAATGATAATTACTATCAATCTCAGTGTTATTTAGATCACAGTTAAGCGATTTTATTGGAACTAAGTCCAATTTATGAAACGTGTTGGGTGTTTTTTGTTGCAAGTAGAAATGAGCTATGCATGGGATGGATCTGATGCTTTTTTCGTTGTTTAAAGGGCTTGTCAGGATTTTTTCTTGTCAGTTTCATGAGGGAGTGTTAGTATCCGCGCTCGATTTGACGGTACTCAGTAAGGTCGCATTACTGAAATACCTTCTTCTTATTCACTCACTTAAGAGTAGTTATCATGAAATTTGAAGCACAAGTACGTTCAGACCTGGGTAAAGGTGCGAGCCGCCGCCTGCGTCACACTAACAAATTCCCAGCGATCATCTACGGTGGCACTGAAGCTCCAGTTGCAATCGAACTGAAACAAGATGACGTGATCAACCAGATGGATAAAGAAGGCTTCTACGATGCCATCACTCTGGTAATCGACGGTAAAGAAGTGAACGTTAAGCCACAAGACATCCAGCGTCACCCATTCAAGCCAAAAGTTCAGCACATGGACTTCATCCGCATCTAATTGCGGTTGGTGTGAAAACGCTGAAGAAAAAAGCGCCTCAGGGCGCTTTTTTTGTGTCTGGTGATTTTGCATGAAATGACATTCTAGAACAGATCTTGCTGCGGATTGTCTGGCTCTTTCGCGGCCTGCATTTCCAGCTCTCGCTTGCGTTTGAGTAAACGCAGATAACGTTGCCGGCATAATTTGATCACATGCCGTTTCTGATCGTTGCTCATCACCTGCCAGTGAAATCGCTCTTCGCGGCTTCTCAGGCAGCCTTTACAATACCCTCTGTTATTCACCTGACAGACACCAATACACGGGCTGGGAATGGTAAAAAGTTCTAACTGCTCCATATCCCCTTCTCTGCTATCTGCGTGTTATACGGTGAAAGGTTCATAACGACTACGAACTGCTCAAATTGCATACAAACTGATAGTAACGACTTTATGCTGATAACGCCAGTCGGCCAAGGGTACGCTCGGAGGAAGTGATGCCAGTCTGTCATCAGTGAGCCACTTCACACCCATCACAAATAGTTAACATAATGACTTATGTCTTTTCTGCGTAGTTTACGCAACTTACTAAAACACTTTCCGCGCTAAATATTAATTATTAATCAAATAGTTAAATTAACTCATAAAGACCTTATACGTATTAATACGTAATACCTTAGTCGCTATTTATCACGATCTTATTTGACAGCCACTCAGTGTTATTGCGCTTGTTCAGGCCTATAGTTTGTTCAATGCTTTGATTGCATAGGGATTATCCCGCTATCACAATAACAATGAGGACGTGAAACATGAGTCTGGTAAAACGCACTGTACGCAATGCTCTGGTGGCAGCCAGCGCGGTTGCGGTTTTACTTTCCAGTACCGCCGCTTATTCCGCAGAAAAAGTCTATCGCCTGAAACTGGCTGAAACCTGGGGCGCAAACTTTCCTATTTTTGGCGACACCACCAAAAACATGGCCGAAATGGCAGAGAAAATGTCTAACGGCCGTTTACAGATCCGCATCGATTCTGCCAATAAACACAAAGCACCGCTGGGTGTGTTTGATATGGTAAAAGCCGGCCAGTATGACATTGGCCACTCGGCGTCTTACTACTGGAAAGGCAAAGTACCGAATACCCTTTATTTCTCCACTATGCCCTTCGGTATGGTCGCGGCTGAACAGTATGCCTGGTTCTATCACGGTGGCGGCATGGAGCTGATGGAAAAAGTCTATGGCCCGCATAACCTGCTGTCCTTCCCCGGTGGTAACACGGGCGTTCAGATGGGCGGCTGGTTTCAGAAAGAAATCAAAACGACTGATGATCTGAAAGGTCTGAAAATCCGTATTCCGGGCTTTGCCGGTGAGGTACTGGCTAAGTTAGGTGCCAGTCCGACCAATATTGCGCCGGGCGAGCTCTACACAGCACTTGAACGTCGTACCATTGATGCGCTGGAATGGGTGGGACCGGGCCTGGATCTGAGAATGGGTTTCCACAAAATCGCACCTTACTACTATACCGGCTGGCATGAGCCTGCCACTGAACTGCAGTTTCTGGTCAACAAGCAATCCTGGGATCGCCTGCCGGCTGATCTGCAGGAAATTCTGCGCGTTGCCATGCGCCTCTCGGCCTATGACATGTATATCTTAAATACCCACGCCAGTGCCGAGAACTGGTCAACCATGAAGGAAGAATATCCGAACATCAAAGTGATGAATTTCCCGGATGAGGTCATGGCAGCCATTCGCCAGGCCAACGATGAATTGCTTGAAGAGCAGGCCAAGAGCGATCCTCTGGCAAAAGAAATCCTGGATTCACAAGCGGCTTACCTCAATAAAGCCCGTGAATGGACGCTGATTGCTGATAAAGCCTACCTCGACAGTCAGGCTGAGCAGAAATAACACGATAGTCATGCACCGGTTTGTCCGGTGCATGCTCGTTTATCAGTCTGGAATGTTGCCTCGCGACGGAGTTATTATGCGAAGCTTGTTAGCCTTCGAAAAAATCATCAACCGGTTTTCTGATTTGCTTGGCTGGATAGCCAGCACTCTATTTATCATACTGATGTTCAACGTTTTTTATGATGTTGTTATGCGGTATGCCTTTAACCATGTTTCTATCGCCATGCAGGAGATGGAGTGGCATCTGTTCTCAGCCGTTTTCCTGCTTGGCGTTCCCTACGCACTGAAGGCCGGCGGCCATGTACGGGTAGATGTGTTCTACGAACGTTTCACACTCAAAACCCGTGCCATTATCGACCTGCTGGGGACACTCTTTTTTCTGCTGCCATTCTGCATCCTGGTGTTCTGGTATGGCATTGATTATATGAAAGAGTCCTACTCTCTTGGTGAGTCCAGCGGCGACCCGGGCGGTTTACCTTATCGCTGGCTGATTAAAGGTCTTATCCCTCTATCTTTCCTTTTTATGGCCATTTCAGGGATCGGAATGCTGCTGCACAACATTAACCGGCTGGTAAACCCAAGCCTGTTCCACGAAAAATAAGGAATATTCCGTGGTTGGTATCATCATGTTTATCGTTGCCCTGTTTGCCCTGTTACTCGGGTTTCCAGTGGCATTTACCTTCGGCGGCATCGCACTGCTGTTCGGCGTCTGGGCAGAAGGGCCGGAAATCTTTGCATTCATGCCGTTTCGTATCATGAGCATTATGCAAAATACTGTGCTCATGGCCGTACCGCTTTTCGTCTTTATGGGCCTGGTGCTGCAAAAAACCCGCCTGGCAGAACAACTGCTGGAGTCCATGGGGAAACTTTTCGGTAGTGTTCGCGGTGGTCTGGCGATCTCAACGGTATTAGTGGGATCGCTGTTGGCCGCGTCAACCGGTGTGGTCGGGGCCTCTGTTGTCGCAATGGGCCTGATATCCCTGCCTGTTATGATGAAATACCAGTACAGCAAAGGCCTGGCGACAGGCACAATTTGCGCATCTGGTACTCTGGGTCAGATCATCCCACCATCTATCGTATTGATTTTGTTAGGTGACGTACTGGGGATTCCGGTTGGCGATCTGTTTCAGGCCGCTATCTGGCCCGGCCTCGCACTGGTACTGGCTTATATCGTTTACATCGTCATTTACAGCTGGTTGAATCCGGAAGCCACCCAACCGATGGAACGGGATCCCGATCAGTCTCGTCAGCAAGAGATCATCACGGCACTGAAAGCCGTGTTGCCGCCTCTGGCGTTGATTATCGTGGTGTTGGGGTCCATTTTTGCGGGTATCGCCACCCCTACCGAGTCTGCTGCTTTGGGCGGCATGGGAGCGGTTCTGTTGTCGCTCGTTTACCGGCAGTTCTCATGGCGCATGCTGTATGACAGTGCATTCGAAACTGTCAAAGTAACCGCCATGGTGTTTGGTATCCTGCTGGGCGCGACGGCTTTCTCTATGGCATTCACCTACACAGGCGGTGATTATCTGGTCGAAGAGTGGATGCTTGCACTGCCTGGTGAAGAGTGGAGCTTCCTGATCCTGACCATGCTCATCATTCTGATTCTGGGATTTTTCATCGATTTCGTTGAAATCTGCTTTATTGTGGTGCCGATCCTTGCCCCGATTGCTGATGCTATGGGGATCAATATGCTGTGGTTTGCCATTCTGATTGCCATGAATCTGCAAACCTCCTTCCTGACTCCGCCCTTTGGTTTCAGCCTGTTTTACCTTAAAGGCGTTGCGCCTGACGGTATTACTACGCGGGATATTTATAAAGGCGTTATGCCCTTCATTACCATTCAGGTTCTGATCCTGGCCTCTGTCTTAGTATTCCCTGGCTTCTACGGACTGTAGCCAGGCAATGAAACCCCGCAAATCTAGAGCTAGTCGGCACTTTTTCCATAAAGTGCCGCTATTTTGCTTTGATATTCCCAACAAATTGTTAACATTCAAGGCAACTATGCAATCGCTCAACAGCCCTACGTTTGCAACTATGCCCCTGAAAGTGAAGCTGATTTTACTGACACTGCTCCCATTACTGCTGATCAGCGCGGCGATCAGCTGGATTGCTATCCATCAGGCCACATCACTCGGGCAAAAAGAAATCGCCACTTTTCGTGCCAGCCTGATCGCGTCTAAAGAACAGGCACTGAAAGACACGGTCGATCTTGCCCTCGACAGCATCAATCACATTTATCAAAACGCCGCTGCCAATGATGAAAAAGCCAAAGCGGAAGTAAAACGTGTTCTGAGCGACCTGAGATACGGCAATGACGGCTATTTTTTTGTTTACCATGAAGATGGCACTAACCTGGCCCACCCGGTTTTGCCCGAGCTGGTCGGGAAAAATTTATTTCATTTGCAGGATAATAATGGCGATTACCTCATTCAGGCACTGATCGAAAAAGCCAAGTCTGGCGGTGGTTTCCATCAGTACCTCTGGCATAAACCCTCCAGTGATTTAATCGTGACAAAGCTCAGCTATACGGCATGGTTGCCGAAATGGCGCTGGATGATAGGCACCGGCCTGTACATTGAAGATGTCGCCCGCCAGATGACCAAGGTCGAACAGGGAGTCCAGGCTAACATCCGGACCACCTTCATTTCTGTCATTGTTCTGGTTGCCATCACCACCCTGCTCATTCTGATCACCACGCTGGCGATCAATCTTCATGAACACAGGTTAGCAGACAGCCGTTTAAAAGAGCTGGCGCATAAAACTGTCATGTTTCAGGAAGAAGAGAAAAAGCATGTCGCCAGAGAACTTCACGACGGGGTGAACCAATTGCTGGTTTCCTGCAAGTGCCACCTGGAGTTGCTTCAGGACAAAATAGCCAAATCAGACATCGAACAGGCCATACGCCATCGGGGTCTGAGTGAATCCTCCCTGTTGCAGGCCATTGCCGAGCTGAGGCGTATCTCGCACAATCTGCGTCCCAGCTCGTTGGATGACATAGGACTGATTGCGGCACTGGATAACCTGCTCAGTGATTTTTCTGCTTCGACCGGCATACGTGTGCATCGCTCTCTGGCACTTGGTAACGCCAGCCTCTCTACCGATATGATGACGACGCTATACCGGGTGGCTCAGGAATCGCTGGTGAACATCAGCAAGCATGCTCAGTCTGATGTTATTGAGACCGAACTGTCAGTGATACAGGAAAACCTGCAGTTTATGATTCGCGATCATGGGACGGGCTTTAACGTGCAACATGCCATGAATGGCAAAGGGATCGGCCTTCGCAACATGCGCGAACGGCTGGAATTTCTGGGTGGCGAGCTGGATATCAGCAGTGAACCAGGGCAAGGAACGGAAATCCTGGTCAACCTCCCTCTGAAACAAGGACTGGACATTTATGGCAAAAATTCAAGTGCTGTTAGTGGATGACCATCAGGTCGTCATGGAAGGTTTCAAAGCCCGGCTCGACAACGAAGCCAACATCCAAGTGATTGCAACAGCAAGTAATGGCGCTGAAGCACTGAGAAAAGCCGAGCAGTGCCAACCCGATGTGGTACTGATGGATATCAGTATGCCGGAAATGAACGGTATTGAAGCCACACGCCATTTCCGTCACCGCTTGCCTGAGATCAAAGTGCTGATCCTGACCATGCATGACAATCGCGAATACATTCTTCAGGTCATGCAGGCCGGTGCAAGCGGCTATATTCTCAAAGAAGTTTCCGCACAGGAAATGGTGCAAGCCATAGAAGCCGTACATCAGGGCGGACGGTATTTTTGCCGGCTGGTCGCCGATACCTTATTCGCCGCCCCCATTGCGCAGGCTGAGCCTGCTGAAGTGGTGCTGGCAGCATTAAGCCGGCGGGAGGAAACCGTGCTGCGTCAGGTGGCGCTGGGCAAAAGCAGTAAAAAAATTGCGATGGAACTGGGGATCAGCACCCGAACGGTGGAAACCCACCGTCAGAATATCAAGCATAAACTCAACATGTACTCCACGGCTGAGCTCACCGCTTATGCCGTGAAAGAAAATCTGATTTAGAACAGCCCCAGTTGCGGTGCAATAATGTCGTCAAAATGCCGTCCGATAAACGGCAGGATCCCATCTGCAATCGGCTTTAGTTGTTTGTCTATGTAGTGGTCGTAGTCGATCTGGCTTTGTCTGGCTTCCACCGGTTCCGGGCCATGGGTGGTAATGACATACTCAATCCAGCCGCCAGTCTGATACTGCAAGGGACGCCCCAACTGCTGATTCACTTCATCGGCCCGACGGGCGGCCCGGACATGGGGCGGCACATTTTTCTGGTACTCAGACAGGTGACGGCGTAACCTTTTGCGGTACACCAGTTTGTCATCAAATGCTCCCTGTCCGGTCATTTCCACGTAAGAACGCACATACTCTTCCACGTCTTCATCATGAAACACTTTACGGTAAAGAGTCTGCTGAAACTCCTGCGCCAAGGGCGTCCAGTCGGTGCGGACCGTCTCCAGCCCTTTAAACACCATCTCCTCAACACCGTTTCGAATCACCAGACCGGCATAGCGCTTTTTACTGCCGGTTTCCTGCCCCCGGATCGTCGGCATCAGAAATTTGTGATAATGGGTTTCGTATTCCAGCTCAAGGGCGGAGGCAAGATTGTAATGCTCTTGCAGATGCCGGGCCCACCACGCATTGATTTCAACCACCAGCCGGGCACCAATGGCATCCGCATCCTCACCGCTGTGGGGCTTTTTCAGCGACACAAACGTCGAATCCGTGTCGCCGTATATCACCTCATAACCCTGCTCTTCAATGCGCTCGCGGGTCAGTTTCATAATTTCATGACCGCGCATGGTGATCGATGAGGCCAGACGATGATCAAAAAAACGGCAGCCTGAGGAACCCAGTACGCCATAGAAAGAGTTCATGATAATTTTTATCGCCTGCGAAAACGCTTTTTCACCGTCTCTTTTCGCCTGGTCGCGGGCAGCCCACAGCGCTTCAATCATTTCGGGCAAAAAATGTTTCTGCCGGTGAAAACGGCCGCCCCGAAAGCCAGCGATGGCCTGATGCTCAGATTTACCTTCTTCCAGAAGTAAACCTTCAACCAGCCCCATGGGATCGATGCAGAATGTGCGGATAATCGACGGGTACAGCGATTTGAAATCCAGCACCAGCACCGAGTCATACAAACCCGGTTTCGAGTCCATCACATAACCGCCAGGGCTGGCGATCCAGTTTTCGCTTTCGAGATTAGGAGCAACATAACCAGCGCGATGCAACTGAGGTAGATACAGGTTGGTGAATGCAGCAACCGATCCGCCGACTCTGTCCAGCTCGACGCCCGTCAGTCGGCTACGTTCCAGCGCAAAATCTAACAAGTGTGTTTTTTCGAAGATCCGGGTAACCAGTTTACAGTCCTGCAGGTTATAGCGCGCCAGTGACACTTTATCTTCGCGGAACATCTGATTAATTTCAGCCATGCGATCGTAGACATTGTGAATAGCTTTGCCTTCGCCGAGCAGTTCTTGTGCGACCGATTCCAGCGACCAGGAGCGAAAGTTGTAGGTGGCGGTTTTCAGCGTATCAATACCGTCCATCACCACCCGGCCCGGAATAGTGATGAAACCGGCATTCGGGTTCTGACTGGACTGGCGCCAGTGCGGCGTTTGCCTGCCACGGCCAAGCCGCAGAGGCAAGTTGTGCCATTCTGCACGCCGCAGTAACAAGCGCCAGTCAAAATCGACCACGTTCCAGCCGATAATGACATCAGGATCATAGCGGATAAACCACGCCTGCATGGCCACCAACAGGGCTTTTTCATCCCGGACCCATTCAATCCAGGTCAGTTGCTCTTGCTCAGCGTTGAGTGGCTCTCCTACCATAATCACCCGGCTGTCAGCCTCGCTGTGCAGACCGACAGAATACAAGATGCCCTTCTCTGAACATTCAATATCCAGTGAAACAACAGACAGGGAAGGCAGATAATCCGCCGATTTGGTTTTCACCTGACGAAATTCGGTATACCCGTCTCTGATAACGGCATTCCCTGCGAAGGCGATTCCACCGCGGATGAAACGCTCCATCAGATAACGGTCAGCAAGCCGGATATCATCTTCAAACACTTTAATGCCTTCCGCTAACAGCAATGCGCCAATCCGAAGGCTGGCGCTGATCGTTGCACTGTAGCAGGCCGACATGGTCTGGTGCTGGAAGTCTTTCATGTCCAGCGTGCGCCAGTTGACTGAAAGGCCGAGTTGGGTAAGTACAGTGTCTGCCCTTTGCTGCTCACTGGCCGGAATAAAACACACAGGATGCTCACCGTCGATAACCAGCTGGCAAGGCCCCTGGTCCGTTTTCACCCAGATAACAATCTGAGTCTGCCCTTGCCTGTCACGGCTTTGACGGGTGAGCACGAATCCCTCAGCTTGCTGCAATGAAGAATGTGTGTTTTGCCCTGGTGGGACGTGGGGATGCTTAGCCGATTTTGCGTTCAATTTTATTCCACTCATCAACGAGCCACTGGCCAAAACCCTGCATCAAAAACAAGGAGGCCTTTTTAGGCACTTGTGTCCGGCTCATCAGAATATACGCACGCTCGACATCGACAGCTTTATCAGGATAATTTTTCAAAAACAGATCAGTGGCCTCTCTGACTGACAGGGCCAGTACCTTTTCCCGGTGAAACACAAGCGTGTATGCCGTCCACAGCATTTTCTTCCCTATATACTCACAGTAGTCAAGGTAATGCTCAGGCACCCGTGTTTTCAGGATTTTCTCCCGGTATTCAATGAGGATGGGTTCAAAAGGCCCATTTAATGATTTTGCCGCGTCCCAGCTGGGTTCGAATGCACCAAAGCGGCCGGACAAATCATCGCCCTTGAGGCACACGCAGCAATGTCTGAGCCAGAAGCCCCACTGAAAAATACCGTCCAGTGACAGGACATCACGCGTAATGGCATACCTGATATCCAGCCGTTTCACGGCCCTGTGACGCCTGGCTATATGGGTGCTCAGGCTGTGTAACCGGCTTTTTTCCAACTCGTTCAGAGGCCGTTCAAACACCAGAGTCAGATTGAGATCTGACTGCCCGGGCACAGCGTCACGACGCGCAACGCTACCTGCAAGGTATACGCTGTGAAGTGTTTCTTTGAACAGGACACCGAGGTGTTGCAAAGTCTCATTAATACAGGGTTGAAACACCGGTTGAAAAGGCCGGTTGTTATCAATGACGGGAAGAAAAGTTGGCAATATCTGTTTCCTGGGGCACCGCACTGTCTGCCTGCATCATAGCATGAAAGTGCCAGCCTTAAAGTTGGCAACAGGCTTAAGCGCTGCAATCTCAACCAACTAAGGCCTGCCCGCGCCTGCTACAGCACAATCGTCTGTATCATAGCCATCGACAGGTGGCCTTGGTATACTCCCGGTTCTATTCAATAAAACTGATATTGACCCAAACATGGATAACTTAGACCTGATTTCATACGACGACGTTATTGAAGCTGCCTACGATATTTTTCTGGAAATGGCACAAGACAGTCTGGAACCCGCCGATGTCTTGCTGTTCACGGCTCAGTTTGATGACCGTGGCGCTGCTGAGGTTGTAGAAACCGGAGAAGACTGGCCTGGCCATGTTGGCTTCGCTGTGGATGGCGAAGAATATGCAGAAGTGCGGATCGGGCTGGTGAATGAAGCCAACGATGAATTGGATGACGTCTTTGCCCGCATGCTGATAAGCCGTAACCCGGACAATAAATTCTGTCACATCTTGTGGAAACGCGACTAATCCGGTAATTAAGCCAGATACAACAAAAAACGGTGCTGATATCAGCACCGTTTTTTAAATCATACCAATACAGGCGTTTCTTCCTGCTGACAACGTCTGACCCAGAGCAGGCTGGCAATCGCCATCAGCACCATACACGTCATTATTGCGCCCAGGCTGAACTGGTCTTTTGCACTCAGCATAGACGCCACCAGCGTCGCAACACCCGCGCCTAAGTTTTGCAAACCACCCAGCACAGCCCCCGCCGTACCGGCATGGAAAGGAAAAGGCTCCACCGCTGCTGTTGTGGTAACAGGAAACACAATCCCGGAGCCAATGAAATACAAAAATGCGCCGCCAATCAGTGAGCTGACGGTGACTAAGCCTGCCATCCCAGGCAGCAAAATGGTTAACGCGCCGAAGCCAAGTGCTGCCAGCCCGACATAAAGCACCCGCTGCTGCCCCATATGCTTGAGCAGCAGAGTCGACATCCAGGAGCCCAGCAAATATCCCGGCAATGGCATAACAAATAGCCAGCTCACTGTCGTCGGATCCAGTTTCAGTACATTACCCAACAAAACACCAGCGGCAGCTTCAAATACGGCAAGTCCTGAAAAGGTTGCCACTAAGCACATGACATACCCCTGAAATTTGCGATTACTCAGCACATATTTGTAGCTGACAGTCACACGTTCTACCCTGCGCTTCTCAGCAGGCAGAGTTTCGGTGAAGCGGGATAAAATAACTAAGGTGACGGCAGTACCCAACGCCAGCAAAAACACATAACTTGCCGGCCAGCCAAATGCCTCGGACAGGTATCCGCCCAGTACCGGCGCGACCAGTGGCGAGAAAATAATGCCCATGCTGACCAGACTGTTTACTTTGTGCAGTTCTGCACCATCGTAACAGTCCCGGGTAATGGTTCTGCACATTGCGCCGCCGCATCCTGTTCCCATGCCCTGAATAAAACTGGCGAGCAGAAAGACTTCGAACGAAGGCGCAAACAGCGCCAGTATTGTGCCGAGTATGAAAATACTCATACCGGCCAACATCACAGGCTTACGTCCAATCCGATCCGATAAAGGGCCGTAGACGAACTGTGACAGACCGTATGGAATGAGATACGCGGCCATCACAGCCTGCAAGAAAGCGGGCTTGACGCTGAATGCCGCTGCCATTTGTGGGATCGCTGGCACGTACATGGTTTGGGTCATTTGCCCAACGGCGGCCAGAATAATAATCAGAAACAGAATTTTTGCCACACTGGCAGAATAAGATTGCCTTTGCACAACCTCACTCCTTACAACAATACAAAGAAAAAGATAAGTTCAAGTCATCATAAGCCAAGGCGAAAAATGAACCTTGATAAATGGCTGCAGAATCGACCATTTGCATCAAGTAGGCTTATGACGAGCTTTCGAGCGGGATAGTAATGGCAGGCAAGGCGAACAACAAGTAAATCCTAACCTAATCAGCACGATACTTTATTATGAATCGGATTATAAAAACTAATCTCAATATCACGGTTTTTCGGGCAAAAAAAAGCGAGCATTTCCGCTCGCTTTTCCATTGATTTAAAGACTTGAACGATCCCTGAATCGTATGATAGTCCCCACTCACTGTGAGTGGGGATTTTTCTATGTTGGCTCAAGAGTTAGTTGGCCAACCCAGTTCAATGATAGTCCCGCCTTTTTTGCTTATGCGGCAGCTAACACTTCCTTCATGCGCGGTTGCAATAGCAGCAACGACAGCCAAGCCTAATCCACTGCCGCTTTGGGGATTATCCTTAGCACTGCGAAATGCTGCGAAAATATGCGGAATTAACTCCAGTGAAATCCCCGGGCCGGAATCTTCCACACTCAAATAGCAAAAACCATCTTTCAGTTGAGTGGTGATTGTTATTGCTCCTGGAAGCGCATATTTACTCGCATTCTCCAGTATAGCTAACAAGGCTTGCCTTATTCGGGTGGGGTCGCAAAAGACGGGCTGTGTTGTTAAATTCAGTTCTACATATTGGTTTGCTTCATGAAGCATATTGACCGATAAATCAGTGAGTAATTTTATTTCTTTAGCTAAGTTAGTTTCTTTTATATTTATTCGTAACTCATCACTATTCATTAAACTAATAACACGGAGATCTTCAATTAAACGAGATAACCCTTCAATTTGTACTAATAGTTTAGTGAACTGGGTTTTATCTGGAGTAAATACACCTTCTGCTAACCCTTGTAATCGGCCCCGCAAAATTGTCACTGGGGTTCTGAGTTCATGAGCGATAGCGGCATTCCAAAAGGCGTGATCTTCAGTCATTCGTTGAAGTTTCTCAGCTAACAGATTGAAATCATCCACTAATAAAGCGGCTTCTCCTAATGACCGGTCACCAACATTAGCTCGAAAATGTAGCTCGCCTTCAGCGATTTTTCGCATCCCTTCAGCAACTGCACTGAGAGGTTCCAAGATACGTTGGGATAACTTAATAGCAAGACTGACAGCGAGCAGAATGACAATAATGCATGTCAAAGCAATCCAAATCCATTCTGGCCAGGAGGGAGTAATATAGTCATCACTGGGTATATAATTGGGCCAGTATTTATCCCAAAGATAATAAAAAAAGAACGAGCCAAAAGTTGTAATTAATGCAGAGCCTATGGCTATCTTCATCATGGATAATGTAATCTGACGGCTCAAACCACTTAATTTCATTGGTCTCCCCTGAAACGATAACCAACGCCACGCACACCAGCAGGAATACCATGAATACCAAAGACTTCAAGTTTTTTGCGGATTTTGCTTATGTGGCTGTCAATCGTTCGTTCCAGCGTGTCCCCTTCCGGTAAACAGGCGTTTAATAGCTCTGCTCTGCTAAACACTCGCTTAGGTGAACGAATGAAATGCGTCAACAGCTTAAATTCAGTTAAAGTCAGCACTAGGGCATGACGTTCTCCCTCCACATTGACAACAATTTCGTGACTTTCTAAATCAACTTCAAACGGCTCTGTCCGCAGCATATTTTTTCTGTTGGTTTGATTAACTCCTAAAGTACGCCTAAGAACGGCTTGAACCCGCGCAACAACTTCTGCCGGGTTAAATGGCTTAACAACATAATCATCAGCCCCGATTCTAAGCGCCATCAGTTTATCTAAATCTTGGTCCATCGCTGTAAGCATGATGACAGGCGTGTTGCTTTTCTGACGAAGTTCAGACAACACTTTCCATCCATCCATTTTTGGCATTTGGATATCAAGCAGAATAAGGTCTGGCTTCATGGATGAATGAAGTTCAAGTGCCTTTCGTCCATCTGAAGCGTGAATCGTACGCATATTACTGCGCGTTAGGTACGCGGAGAGTATATCGACAATTTCAAGTTCATCCTCAACGATCAGAATCACAGCCTGATGGTAAGACCCCGCCTCTGTATCTTGATCGGAATCCGCAGCAGATTTCTGCCCTTCAACGTACAAATTGTTCATCTCCATCAAATCTCCACATTCACTCAGCGGGACCTCAACACTCAGGTATTAGACTCAGCATTTATCCACAGCGGATAGCCCGCTTGAATGTGTTCAGAGGATACCTCAGTGAAAAAAAGAAATATATGTGTATCTAGTAGCTTACATATATTGGTGCTTTTCCTTTTAGTTGGCTGTAATCAATCCAATAAAGACGTAAGTGAAGCCGGACAACAAGAGTATTTGCCTTTAGTTTCAACGATAACCACGCAGCCACAACATTTAGATGTTTATGAAGAGTTACCCGGCAGAGTGATGGCTGTGCGCGTTGCGGAGATTCGTCCACAAGTGGTTGGAATCGTACAACATCGCTTGTTCAAACAAGGTGCCGAAGTGAAAGCAGGTCAGTCGCTATTCCAGATTGATCCAGCGCCATTTGAAGCGGAAGTTGACACTGCCAAAGCTAATTTACAAAGAGCGCAGGTGACCTACAAACGTTCTTTGGACAAAGAACTACGCTTAAAACCTTTGGTGGAAGCCGACGCGATTAGTCGTCAAGAGTATGACGATGCTGTGTTACAGCGTGACCAAGCTGCTGCAGAAGTTGCGGTCGCTAAAGCTACTTTGACTCGACGTCAGCTTGATTTGAAGTTCGCAAATGTAAAAGCGCCGATATCTGGACTGATTGAGCAAACCCTGGTGACTGAGGGCGCGTTAGTCAGCAGTACAGACGCAACACCGATGACGCGCATCCAACAGATCGATCAAGTTTTTGTTGATATTCGTCGACCTGCGTCTTCATTAGAAGCTATTCGTGAGGCTTTAGCGGCCAATTCTGATGGAGAACCTAGCGTTGCTGGAACCAAAATTGAAATTTTACGCAGCAACGGAGTTCCTTATCCGGTCAAAGGTGAAATCCTGTTTTCTGGAATCAATATCGATGTAGGCACAGGTGATGTGTTGTTACGAGTACTCGTGGACAACTCTCAACGTTTGCTATTACCGGGTATGTTCGTGAAGGCAAAGGTACTTCATTCGAGTTATGACAACGCGTTAATTGTTCCGCAACAGGCGGTTATGCATCTTGCTGGCGCTCCTCATCTTTGGAGTATTGATCAGGATGGGCATGCACATTTAAAACCTGTAAAGCTCGGAGAATTGATCGATGGTCAGTACCGCGTGAAATCAGGTGTTAACAAAGGAGAAAATATCGTTGTAGAAGGCAGGGAAAGGCTTGAGGACGGTGTTCTCGTAGACCAACGCAAATGGGAAGAATCTGAGATTCTTTTAACATCCGCGACAAACTGATTAAGGTTAGAGTGTCTTATTTATGTCTCAGTTTTTTATTCATCGCCCCGTATTTGCTTGGGTTATTGCTCTTTTCATTATTTTGTTTGGATGCATTTCGATTCCGAAGTTGCCTATTTCCCGTTATCCCTCTGTTGCGCCTCCGACGGTCAGTATTATGGCGACGTATCCGGGAGCCAGCCCAAAGGAAATGAACGACGGTGTTCTTAGTCTTATCGAGGGAGAGCTGTCGAACGTTAAGAACTTGATGTATTTCGAGTCGTCTGCTGACAACTCCGGTTCTGCATCGATTACGGCAACATTTAAACCCGGAACAGACTCAGATCTGGCACAAGTTGATGTACAAAACCAACTAAAAGCAGTCGAGTCACGTTTACCGCAGGTAGTGCGTCAAAGTGGCTTGTCAGTGGAATCTGCAACATCAAATTTTCTGATGATTGTTGGATTAAAATCTGATGATAACCGCTTTGACGAAATAGCACTGAACGACTACCTAGCTCGCAATATCGTAGACGAACTGCGCCGTATTGAAGGTGTAGGACGTGTACAGTCATTCGGTGCAGAGAAGGCAATGAGAATCTGGGTTGACCCGAGTAAGCTCAATTCATTGGGTTTAACGATGAATGATGTCAGCCAGGCCATTACTCAGCAAAATACGCAGATAGCGCCCGGAAGTATCGGTGCTGCACCGACGGTATTAGGGCAACGAGTAACGGTTCCATTAACCGTGCAAGGCCAGTTAACCAGTGTTGAAGAATTTTCAAATATTATTCTTCGCGCAAATAACAACGGTTCGAAAGTCGTCCTAAGCGACGTTGCACGTGTAGAAATCGGCTCTCAATCCTATGGCTATTTGAATCGTGAAAATGGTAAAACAGCGACGGCTGCGGCTATTCAGCTCACACCGGGAGCGAATGCTGTTAAAACTGCGGATGCTGTACAAAAGCGTTTGGCGGAGTTGAGTCAAAGTCTACCTTCTGGGATGACCTATTCAATTCCATTTAACACAGCACCTTTCGTTAAAGTTTCAATCAATAAGGTTATCCATACCTTAGTTGAAGCTATGGTGCTGGTGTTTTTTGTTATGTTTTTGTTTTTACAGAATATTCGCTACACCTTAATCCCAGCCATCGTAGCGCCGATAGCCTTGTTGGGGACGTTCACCGTCATGCTGTTAACCGGCTTTTCGATCAACGTGTTAACGATGTTCGGTATGGTTCTGGCGATAGGTATTATCGTCGATGATGCGATTGTCGTTGTCGAAAATGTGGAACGCTTGATGTCGGAAAAAGGTTTATCTCCGAAAGAGGCGACATCAAAGGCGATGAAGGAGATTACTGGCGCCATCATAGGTATCACACTTGTACTAACGGCGGTTTTCATCCCGATGGCATTTGCCAGTGATTCGGTTGGCGCCATTTATAAGCAGTTTACATTATCGATGGCGGTATCAATTCTGTTCTCAGCATTTTTGGCGCTAACCCTAACGCCTGCACTTTGTGCCACGTTGCTAAAACCGGTTAATGCTAATCACCACGAGCAAACAAGATTCGCTAAATGGTTTAATCGTGGCTTTAACCGAATGAACAATAGATATGAAGCTCAGGTCAGCACATTAGTGAATCGCAAAGGACGAATGATGCTTGTCTTTGTGTTTCTGTGCGCAATTTTGGTTCTCGTCTATAGACAGTTGCCGTCATCGTTTTTACCAGAAGAAGACCAAGGCTATTTTATTACCAATATTCAGCTTCCGGCAGACGCAACGACAGTACGTACGTTGGATGCTGTGAAAAAATTTGAACAGCATGCGTTAAGCCGTCCTGCAATTGAGTCAACAATGACGGTGATTGGTTTTGGATTTTCCGGTTCAGGTACTAACACCGCGCAGAGTTTTACCACGTTGAAAGATTGGGAATCACGCGACGATACCTCAACACTGGATGAGTTAAAACTTGCTGAGGAAGCGATGGCTGACGTAAAAGAAGGCACGGTTATGCACATGCTGCCTCCTTCTATTGAAGAGCTAGGAACCAGCTCTGATATTACGTTTTTCTTGCAAGATCGCGGTAATCAGGGATACGAGGCATTGAAAGCCGTTGAGGCCAAGATGTTAGAGTTGGCGAAAAATAGTAAGCCACTTAGCGATGTCTATTCTGATGGACTTCCTGCGGGTACGAGTATTCATTTAGATATTGATCGCCAGAAAGCTGAGGCGTTAGGTGTTTCATTTACGAGTATTAGTGAGACGTTATCAACTGCGATTGGATCGTTATACATCAACGACTTTCCTAATGAAGGCAGAATGCAGCAAGTCATTATGCAAGCAGATGCTTCATCAAGGATGCAGATTGAGGACGTACTTAAGCTTTATGTGAGAAACATTAATGGTGGAATGGTTCCGTTATCAGAAATCGTGACACCTATTTGGTCTGAGTCGGCACCGCAATTTATTCGCTTCCAGGGTTATCCTGCAGTTCGAATTTCTGGTAGCGCAGCTGCTGGAGTTTCCAGCGGCGAGGCGATGGCTGAAATAGAACAAATAGCTAAGCAACTTCCGTCAGGCTTCACCATTGCATGGACTGGACAGGCATTGCAAGAGCTTCACTCAGCAAAACAAGCACCGATGCTAATGGCGTTATCGATGTTAGTCGTCTTCTTAGTGCTGGCGGCACTTTATGAGAGTTGGGCTATTCCTTTATCGGTCATGCTGGTTGTGCCCTTGGGATTGTTAGGTGCAGTACTCGCTATTGTAGTACGTGACATGCCAAACGACGTTTTCTTCAAAGTCGGGATGATCACCGTAATTGGTCTTTCGGCGAAAAACGCGATTCTGATTGTTGAGTTTGCCAAACAGTTGAGAGAGCAAGGCAACGGGTTGGTTCAGTCAGCCGTTCAAGCTGCGAAGTTGCGACTAAGACCTATCTTAATGACCTCTCTGGCATTTGGTCTTGGTGTTGTGCCACTGATGCTGGCCGAAGGCGCTAGTGCAGAAACTCAACGTGCAATAGGAACAGGTGTGTTCGGTGGCATGGTCAGTGCAACATTACTCGCCGTTTACTTTGTACCTGCTTTCTTCGTGTTCGTGATGAGTATTCAAGAGCGTTTAAAGTCTTGGCAACAGACAAATAAGAAGTCACCAATGCAGCTTAAAGGTTAGTACTATGCATTATATTATTTTTATTATGGTTTTATTTTTATCAGCCTGTTCTCTGACTCCTGAAATGACAAAGCCAGCCGCGCCAGTACCGGAAGTATTTACTATAGATGGAAAAGCTGTACCTCCATCTTCAAAGCCAACCGCGGAAATGGCTTGGCGTGAAATGTTCATCGATAAACGCTTACAGGCGCTGATTGAGTTAGCGTTGATCAATAACAGGGATCTGCGTATTGCGACACTGAATGTAGAAGCTGTGAAAGCTCAATATGGAATAGAACGCGCTGCAAGATTGCCGAGTGTGGGCGCTTCTCTTGATACCACGAGACAACGCTCAGTTACCGGTGGCGATCCCAAGATATCTCAAATAGAAAAGCAGAGTAATTTAAATGTTGGAATTAGTGCATTCGAAATTGATTTGTTTGGTCGTGCACGTTCAATGTCAGAGGCAGCCTTTGCCCGTTATCTAGCGAGTGATTACGGGCGTCAAGCAGCACAAATTTCTTTGATTAGTTCAATTTGTGAAGCCTATTTTTCTGAACAACTCGCGTATGAGCAACTTAAATTGGCGGAAGATACGTTGGCGGATTGGAAAAAATCGCTAGAGTTAACAATTCAACTACGAATGGCGAGTCAAAACAGTGCTCTTGATGTCGCCCAAGCTGAGGGGCAAGTTGCGAGTGCAGAAGCGATTCAGATTGCAAATAAGCGAGCTTTAGAGCAGGCAAGGCACTCACTGCGTCAATTAGTTGGCTCAGACATACCGAATGATCTTCCAGAGCCAAATTTACTCTCTGATCAATCGGTGAATACGTCTTTACCGGCAGGGTTACCGTCAGACTTGTTGCTGCATCGACCTGATATCCTGCAAGCGGAGCAGAATTTGATTGCCGCTAACGAGGATATTGGGGCGGCTCGAGCTGCGTATTTTCCTCGCATTTCACTGACAACCTCGATCGGGTATGTAAGCCAAGATGTCAGGAATTTAGTAGGCTCCGGCTATGAGACTTGGTCAATCGCCCCGCAAGTTACACTGCCTATATTTCAAGGCGGGAGACTCGATGCAGAGTTAGAACTGGCTAAAGTTCGTAAATCGACTTCAATTGCAGAATATGAAAAAGCAATTCAAATTGCGTTTAAAGAAGTCGCAGACGGATTAGTCGGCAGTGAAACGTATCAGTTACAAACTACAGCGCAAGAAAGAGTCGTATCTGCAGCCGAGCGAAGAACTAAGCTATCTGATCTACGTTACAAGGCTGGCGTGGAGAGGCGTTTAGAACTGCTTGATTCGCAACGACAGCTTTATTTAGCTAAACAAACGTTACTTGAACTCAAGCAACAAAAACTAAATAACGCAGTATTTCTATATAAAGCGTTAGGTGGTGGGCTGATATAACATTGTCACTGATTCGATGCTTACATGTGACAGCCAGTTTTTGCTGTAGTACTAGAATAAAAAAAGACTCAAAAAATAATAAACATATTTTCAAAAGGTTAACTTAGGTTATGAATGAAAAATGTGTACGCTTTGTACCGGTAGGAAGAAAAGAACTTTCTAAATTTAAAACCAGGTTGCAGCAGACTTTCACCGATGCGTTAGTCGAGCAATTTGGTCCTTCCCATAGTGAGCCGATACCATCCGATGAAGATATATCGGAGTCTTTTAATGCGAAGGGTGCTGTAATAAATCATATATTCTTCGGACAAGAAAAAGTTGGTGGTATTGTGCTAAATATTAATACAGACACCCAATACAACAGTCTCGATCTGTTTTTTATTTACCCCGAAAGTCATAACAAAGGTCTAGGACTGGCAGCATGGAAAGCCATTGAAGCTGCGTACCCGAAAACGAAGGTCTGGACAACAGTCACGCCTTATTTTGAAAAAAGGAACATCAACTTTTATGTCAATAAGTGTGGTTTCCACATTGTTGAGTTCTTTAACAAATACCATCAAGAAAATGATGCTCAGACTGGTGATGTCGATATCGATGACGCAGGACTAAGTGAAGCGGATTTTTTCAAATTTGAGAAGATAATGAAGTTATAAAATATTTACTTGTCAAAATTAAAATTTTTGATATTTACAAGTTCGAGAGGACCGAACGTCTCCACGTTCAGTCCTCTTCGTTCCTGCCAAATACCCGTTTAGATATAACTTTTAATGCTTATCCGAACGGCATTAAGCGTTTCAGCTCACTTTTCCATTGGTATATACCGGTTTCAGTCAAAATGAAAACGGTGTTTACCACGGCTGGCTTTGGCACGAAGGTAATTTTCATTGCCCTCTTTCAAGTGTGCTTTTGTACCCACAACTTCTTCAATCGAAATGCCTAAAGCTTCCAGGTCCTGAATTTTTTTCGGGTTATTGGTGATCAACCTGATGCTTTCAACACCTAGTGCTTTGAGCATTTGTGCCGCTTCGGAAAAATCCCGAAGATCATCACCAAATCCCAAATGATTATTCGCTTCATAGGTATTCATACCCTGGCTCTGCAGCAAGTAGGCATCGATTTTGTTATACAAACCAATACCACGGCCTTCCTGGCGCAGATACAAGATAATGCCACCTTCTTCGGCCATCCGCTCTATGGTTTCATCTAACTGCTCACCACAGTCACAGCGTGACGAATGGAACACATCCCCGGTAAGGCATTCAGAGTGCATCCGGACCAAAGGGGGGATCTGTTGTTTATCTGCATCACGGAAAATAAGCGCAACATGCTCTTTTCCTGAAGCTAGGCCATCAAAAGAGAGAATATCGGCAGGGATATGGCTTTTCGTACCGACTTTAAAGGGGACTCTGGCCCTTACATTTACCATCTTGTTTTATTACCTCTCATACAACCACAGTCTGACGACAATTGATTGCTATGTTATCTACCGACACAGTTCATTAGACCGCTGACTTCAATGCGCTGTTGGTATGCATGTGGCGCTGATGATATCTAAAATTATGACACTAAAACAGTCATCACCGTTGACTTATGCTCCAACGCCACCCATGAGAAGTGTTATAACATAACAATTAAGGCATGAGCAATAATGACTGTTGTCAGAGATAAAGGGCTCTGTATACCTCAGAGCCCCCTGCTCTACCCCTTAAACTGATCGTGAATCTCCTGACTAAAGCGAAGTAAGGTATCAAGGATACGCTCACCATCGGCCCGCAGCCCGTTGTGCTCGAACTCATTCGTCATCCAGGCTTTACTGTTTGGGATACCGGCCAGGGTGGCACGGCTGTAATCGAATTCCACGTACATGTCTTCGACATAAACCGCGGCAGCCAGCGGGACCTTGTTAGCGGCCAACTGGCTGGCATCATATAACGCTGGCCAATCTGCTTTTTCTGCCAGAATCGTTGCCGCTTCACGCAATGGTTTCAGGGTATCCAGTTGCTCAAACATCCACGGATAAACCATTTCACCGGTAAAACAAAAATCTTTGCCGGTCTGATAATGACATTGAGGATACTCGTCGCGCACCCGATGCGCAGACCAGCGGGACGCCTGGTGCTGACAATAAATCGACTCGTGCAAAATCGCATAAATTGGATTGGTCTGGTAGGACTGCTCCGCCAGCATGGCGTTCAGGAAGCTATAGCTGAGCTCCGGCTGCCCGTTTACCTCAACAAATGCACTCTCCAGCTGATAATAGAGCGCCAGATCCCCGCCACTTCTGCCAAGATTAATGCCAATCAGCTGAAACTGCTCAACAGTAAATCGTTGCCCGTTCGGCAGCAAAACATCATGGGTCAATAAATGATCTGCAATGCGGTTACACAGTGCCTGAGCGGAAGGAAAACGCTTAAAGAAAGCCATATTCTTATCCAGCACCCGGCGATAGGTTGCCCGGTACACCTCATCAGCATGGCCAGCGATTGGCGGAATTCCACCCGTCACACAAGCACTGACCAGGCTGTCCGGGTAAAAAGAAAGATAATGCAGAGCACAAAACCCGCCAAAGCTTTGCCCAAGCAGTGACCATAGTTTGATCCCCAATGCTTCCCGAATGGCTTCTGCGTCGCGCACTATATTATCTGCCCGAAAATGGCTCAGGTAATCGGCTTGCTGCTGCGCCGTTAACCCTGCCAGAGTCTGCGCATGGACCGGCTCACTCTGTCCGGTGCCTCGCTGATCAAGCAGCAGGACTCTGTAATCTTTTAATGCCCGCTTCAGCCAGCCACTTTCGGCCTCCGGCCTCGGTGATGGAAAACCCGGCCCACCCTGCAGATAAACCAACCAGGGTAAATCGCTGTTTTCCTGACCTCTTGCCACTACTTCACGGGCAAACACACGAATCTTTTGACCTTCAGGACTTTGATAGTTCAGAGGCAATTGAAAAACGTGAGACTGACAGAACATGTCCCCAATATAAAAACCTGATTGCATCATTTTCTCCATGTACCAACGGAGAACTCTCCGTCTTTACCTGATGTCATGCGCCAAAAGATGGCTACTGTCACCGGTTATGGCCATTACGCCACTGGTACGTCATTGTATATCCGGTACTGAAAATCAGGTTACTGCCTGACTGTCGTTTTGTTGTTCAGCATATCAGCAAAATACGCCAAAAATTCACGGCCGATTTCCTTGCCTTGCACGTAATCAAGATTCAAATCCTGCTGGCTGCTCAACAGAGCCTTACTGTGCAGGGCTTTTTGCGGCGCAATCTGGATCACTTTTAATTCCTCAGGTGGATGAATAAGGAATTCATTATCATCTTTGTAGGTTTGATAATAACGATTGAGCATATCAAACACTTCGGAGCGCTTACCGGTTAAGGACAGAAAACGCTCAACATTCAAGCCACTGAGCCATTTACGGTAGCCATTCACCGCTTTTTTCTCTTCTTCGAGTTCTTTATTCATTTCATCGGCCGCGATCATGCCTTGTGTTTCTTTATCCAGCCACAAACGCTTCCAATTGTCGAAACGGTCGGTCAGTTCATGACGCACCGCTTTCACGCGATCGAGAGATTCATTCAGGCTGAATCGCTCAATATATTCCGGCAGGGCAACTTCAATGCGCTCTCTCCAGTCATCCAGCACCCCAGGTGTTTGCTGTATCATCTGCAGAGGTTCGGTACGTACCACTATGACCAGTTCAGCCCCTCGCTTCCAGGCTTCCTTCACAGGCACAGCCGCACTGACGCCGCCATCGACCCATTCAAGTTCATTGAGACTAACGGGCAAATTATAAAGCAGTGGAATGGCACAGGACGCGCGCAATACATCACGCCAGTTATCTTCGTACATAGGCAGGTAGATATCCTGTAAGGTATCTTTGCGCGTGGCACAGGCAAGTGCCTGGCGATACGTCAGTACCCGGCGGGCCGTCGAGACATCTAAAGGCGTCTTGCCATTGAGCCCAATCTGATCAAAGGCCCAGTCCAGATTCATCGGCTTTTGCTGACTCAGATAATGGTAGAGATTAAAAAACTCTTGTTGGGTTGTCAGATTGACGATGAAATCATGGCCAAACTTGGGCTGGCGACTGATGAAAGAGGAAAGATTCAGCGCGCCGGCAGATGTACCGATGTAGAGTTCGAACGGGTCAAACCCGGCCTCCAGAAAGGCATCAAAAACACCGGCAGTAAAAATACCGCGCTGCCCGCCCCCTTGAACCACCAGTGCAATTTTTTGCTTTTTTGATTCCGACAATTTTGCAGAAAATGTGTCGACAAGACTGTCATCAAGATCCCCGAGACTAAAAGGCAAGTGATTCATACACCTAACTCACTCTGTTAAAAAACAAAAAACCTTCCCCTCATTTCATTGTAAAGCGGATGCTCAACAACAGGAGAAAAATAATAACAGGGTGATATATAACGATTAATGCGTTATTGCCGTCAACCCAAATCCGAAAAGGACTATCATAATGATAACGGCAACGGTTAACGCCATTTTAAATTCAGGGGTTAAATGATTCATATACGCTCCATATTTACTATCACTGTGAGTGCAGGCTGCCAGCACCATTCACTGGTACTAACACTAGCAGATTGTAGGGCTGAGCGTGCACCTTGACCATACAAAAGGCATGGTTTTAGGGCGACTATCACAAATATTCGATACTGGCGCAAGGAAGGAAAAATGGCATTAAATAACAATCACTTATTCATAATGTGCATCGTCTCTACTCTGGCAATCACAGCTGAAACGCAAGCGAGTTCACAAAAACCAATCTATGTGACGCCGTATTGGGGTTACTCCTTCCCGGATAGTATTGAGTCTGAAGGCGGGATAACAATATCCCCGGATAACGCGGATCTTTTCGGTGTCACCATTGAAGGTAATTACGGAAAACAATCATTATTCAATGGCCGGATTGGATTTACTGCACAGCACATGAAAATGCAAACCAAAGGCTTTGATGACGACGGCAGTGCAACGTTTTTTCATTTTCAAAGCAGCAGCCATTATCGCGTAGCGCCTATGCTTACCAGCTTTATCGGCTTAAGTCTGGGCGGAACACTCATGGATGCCAGCTGGTCAAAACAGAATATTTTATTGTCAGGCGGCGCCTTTTTTGGTTCTGACTTTTTCATCAATAACAACGCCAGAATTCGGTTAGAAGCCAGATGGTTATCCAGCCGCGTTGACGGAAGCACCACGGCTAACTGTCAGCAAGCAACCGGTACACAAGCCTGTGACGTAAATATTGATAGTGACTGGTTGAGTGTGTATCAAACCAATCTTGGTGTCAGCTTTGTGTTCTGAAAGAAAATAGTAAACTACTTACTTAGTACAATTAGTCTTCATAATGTTGCAAAAGTCTAATTTTTGACTATTTATTAGTCATCGGCGCTAAAAAATTAAAATAAAACAATTCACTCAATAATCACAACATCACGGTGTGATCGTCTAAACATTTCATTAACAACTTGTTATTTCCACAGTAGGGAGGAATAAGTCAATAGTAATGCCTATTTATAACCAATAGTCCAAAAGTTACTGTCTATTGCGCTGGTAAGTATCAGTGGTTAATCTCGTTTTAACTGCGTGGGGTTTCAAACCAAATTCCACGATACAGGAAGTAAATACTTAGAATAAAAAACTTAATAGATACTGTTTCATAGAGAAAAACAGTACACAAGGAGATACTTATGAAACGCGAACAATGGGGAACCCGTGCCGGATTTATCCTGGCAGCTGTGGGTTCTGCTATAGGATTAGGGAATATCTGGCGTTTCCCCTATATGGCTTACGAAAACGGCGGCGGCGCATTTTTTATTCCATACCTTTTCGCCATGATAACGGCCGGTATTCCATTTATGATTATGGAATTCAGCCTGGGACACAAACTGCGTGGTGCGGCGCCAAGAGCCTTCTCCAAGCTGGGTGTGAAACTGGAATGGCTGGGCTGGTTCCAGGTATTCATTGCCTCTGTCATTGCCGTTTATTACGTCGCCGTTATCGGTTGGGCGATTTCTTACATGGGTTTTGCGTTCACACAAAGCTGGGGAAGCGATACTAATGCTTTCTTCTTCAGTGAATATCTGAAACTCGGTGATAACTCGCCAAGTAATCTGGGTGGACTGCAATTACACATCGCCATTCCGATGGTCATTGCCTGGGGTATCACATTCGCGGCTATTTTCACCGGCGTTAAAGGCGGTATTGAGCGCGCGAGCAAGATCATGATGCCTTTGCTGTTCCTGATGGTGCTGGCGCTAATTGCCCGTGTTATTTTCCTGGATGGCGCACTGGACGGTCTGAACTACCTGTTCCAGCCTGATTTCAGCAAAATTCTGGATGCAAAAGTGTGGTCTGCTGCCTATGGGCAAATCTTCTTCACCCTGAGTGTTGGTTTTGCCATTATGATTGCTTACTCCAGCTACCTGCCTGAGAAATCCGACATCAGCAACAATGCCTTTATGACGGTATTGATCAACTGTGGCTTCTCTATGGTAGCGGGTATTCTGATTTTCTCTGTGCTTGGCTATATGGCTCAGGAACAGGCTAAACCGCTCACTGAAGTCGTTTCTGCCGGTGTGGGTCTGGCTTTCGTCACCATCCCTGCGGCAATCAATCTGTTACCGGCTCCGTATATTCTTGGCCCGGTGTTCTTCCTGGCTCTGGTTGTTGCTGGTTTGAGCTCGCACATTTCTATCATTGAAGCTGTGACGTCAGCGATAATGGATAAGCTGAAATGGTCGCGTAAAAAAGCCGCTTCCGTGGTTTGCGGTGTGGGCTTTATCGTCTCGATGGCATTTGCAACCAATGGCGGTCTGCTGCTGTTGGATCTGGTTGATTACTTCATCAACAACGTTGCTCTGCTGGCAAGCTGCCTGATTGAATTGCTGGTTATTGGCTGGTTGCTGAAAGTTTCTGACATTCGCAGCTATGTGAACAGCATTTCTGAGTTCTCTATCGGTAAATGGTTTGAAATTTGTATCCGCTTTATCAGCCCAATTATGCTGGCAATCATCCTGGGTACCAACCTGACCAATACCTTTAATAACGGCTACGGTGGTTACGAAACGTCTGATTTGCTAATGCTGGGTTGGGGCCTGGTAGCAGCGATGTTTGTGATTGCAGTGATTATCAATGTTGCATCTAAACCACTAGATAAGAAAGAGGTATAAGTATGACTGCTGGTGCTATCATCATGATGCTATTCGGCCTGGGTATTACCTGGGGAGGCGCAGCTTACTGCATCTCTGTAGCAATGAAAAACAAGGGGTAACCCTTTACTAACAAGAGGCCTGCGGGCCTCTTGTTGTATTCCCCTCAGACATATTACAGTCGATTCACACCCAAAAGTGCGCCTTGATTCATATTCATCGCATGATGTGAACGAATGATACCAAGATCTCTTTCCTTTCAGACGCTTCTACCGCTACAATTTGCCAAAATACTCCGAAAGCTTGAACACCATGATGACATGGCGTTAATAGCTTCTATCAAACAGTTCAAGGAAAGACCATGAAGTTTCCAGCTCTTGTTCTCTCGTTCGCCCTGCTACCTACTACTGCTTTCGCTTCCACACAAACTTGCGAAAGCAATAAATACCATCAGTACATTGATGCTTCTCTTGAGTGGTACCAGAACCTGGTCCAGCTGACTGTGCAAAAAGATCCCGATTTACAGGAAGTCGGCGACTGGTTCATGGAAGGAAGAACCCACCATTTTGAATTGAAACGTGAAGCCGTTGACTGGTACCTGGCAAACGATAAAAGCCATTTAGACCTGTCACAATCTGTCGAATCCTGGCTTAAACTGACTCAGCAAGACATTAAAACACTATCTGCCCAGCAAGGTAGCCTCGGCGATTACGCGAAGAAAGTCTTTGAGGATCGTCAAAGCACGCCACACCCGAAAAATTATGAGCTTCGCAGCGCTTTTGCCGACCTGTTAACCCACCCGGATGACATTGATAAGCCACTCAAAGAATACAACCGACAAATGAGCGCTATTGCTGCCACTCAGTGCGAATAACGCTCAACCGACTGGCACCGGACGTGACACGTTCGGTGCATTCTGATAAAAATTTCAAGACAATTATCCTCATTTCCAGTAAATTAGCCGGATTTGCCGACGTTAACTAAAAGTAACAACTCATTATGGCAGTGGAAAACAGACAAGCTGAAGCATCTCTTGATACCCTGCACCGTATCTTTACCGTGCCGGAAGCCCCCGACTCCACGCTTGGTCGGATCGAGAAAGAGATCTCCGAAAACCTCAACGCCTTTTTACAGACTCACATTGCCGCCCAGGAAAAGCCGCTGACTGAAATTGAAAAAGATTTCTCTTGTGCTTCTGTGCCAGAGCAACCCAGTTTTGTCTCTGAACATACCCATTTCTTACTGGAAAAATTGGTTGCTCAGTCTGTTCACACATCCGCACCCACTTTCATTGGTCATATGACATCGGCTCTGCCCTACTTTTTGATGCCGCTGTCAAAGATCATGATTGGCCTCAACCAGAACCTGGTGAAAATCGAGACCTCAAAGGCCTTCACGCCACTTGAACGGCAGGTACTGGGGATTCTCCACAATCTGATCTACGGTGAAAGAGATGCGTTTTATCAACGCTGGATGCACAGTGCTGAACATTCTTTAGGCGCATTTTGTTCGGGCGGAACAATAGCGAATATCACCGCACTATGGGTTGCCCGTAACAACCTGCTAAAGCCAGAAGGTGATTTTAAAGGGGTCGCGCAGGAAGGTCTTTTTCGGGCGATGAAACATTACGGCTATGATGATCTGGCTGTACTGGTGTCGGAACGCGGGCATTATTCGCTGAAAAAAGCCGCCGATGTGCTCGGTATTGGCAGAGACTGCCTGATTGCGATCAAAACCGATGAAAATAATAAGATCTGTACCGAAGATCTGCAGAGCACTATCGAAAATCTCAAAGCCAGAAATATCAAACCCTTCGCGATTGTTGGCGTTGCCGGAACCACAGAAACAGGCAACATCGATCCGCTGGATGAGTTAGCCGATATCGCTCTCGCACACAATTGCCATTTCCATGTTGATGCGGCCTGGGGCGGCGCGACCTTGATGTCCAATAAGTACCGTCCGTTACTCAAAGGCATCGAGCGAGCAGATTCAGTAACCATTGATGCCCATAAGCAGCTGTATATCCCTATGGGTGCGGGTATGGTGATTTTTAAAAATCCCGCCTCTATGGCTGCAATTGAACATCATGCAGAGTACATACTCCGTAAAGGCTCCAAAGACCTTGGCAGCCATACGCTTGAAGGATCCAGAAATGGTATGGCGATGCTGGTGTTTGCCAGCCTGAATATTATCAGCCGCCAGGGATATGAATTACTGATCAATAACAGTATCGAGAAAGCCCGGTACTTTGCAGAGCTGATCAAATCCGACCCCGAGTTTGAACTGATTTCAGCACCAGAGCTGTGTCTGCTGACTTATCGTTACGTGCCTGAAGATACACAAAAGGCACTGGCTATTGCTAACGATGAAGACAAACAGGCTATTCACGAAGCATTGAACGATCTGACTCAGTACATCCAGAAACGTCAGCGTGAATCGGGTAAGTCCTTTGTCTCGCGGACACGTTTGATGCCAGAACAATGGGATCGCCGGATCACTACAGTCTTTCGTGTGGTGCTGGCTAATCCTCTGACAACACCAGACATTCTGAGTGACGTGCTCAAAGAACAGAAGCAGCTGGCATTAACCAGCCAGCAAAGCTTGCCTAAGATTAACGCGATAACGGCGCGCATTCTTTCTCAGGCCAATCTCAGCAATTAAATACGCACCACAAAAAAACGGACAGTAAACTGTCCGTTTTTTTGTATAAATGGTTATCAGGCTGACTTCACATCATCGCTATCGTCAATGCGTTTATGCCCTTCCGTCAGGTGGACAAAATCGATCAGATCATCACCAGTCACTTGAAATGCCTGGCCGAAACCTTTAACAAACAGGCCGTGAGTCGGCTCAAGACGGAATAGTTTGAAATCCTCCAGGCCACTCAGCCCGTCAACAATCTCACCGAAACGCGCTTTTAACGCTGCAACACCCAATTGCCAGCGCTCAGTGTCACGCTCTACCAGTACAACATTGGCTTCAAATGTTAAACGGGTACGCGCATAAATCGTTTTAGAGGTGGCTTCATCTTCGATCATCATCAGAGATACCTGCGGATTTTCCAGCAGATTTCGGGCATGTCGGGCAATTTTCGAAATGAGCACATAGTATCCGTCATCCAACAAAGCAAATGGCGCATAGCTCACGTTCGGCTTGCCTTCTGAGTCTACTGTTGCCAATTGCAGTGTCTGACAAGCATCTCTGAACGCCTGAATTTGTGGTTCCAGACGGTTTTGCAGACGTTCTTGTTTCACTTCGCTCATTACACTTTTTCTCCAACAAAAGCCTGTTTCAACGAATTAAATTTCTCAACTTGCTCAGGGATAAGCTGGCGCTTTTCATCCCTGCCGAGGTAAATTTTAAAAATACACTCACCATTGTCTGCCAGAAAACCAATGAAATAACTTTCATTTCCTTGCACCGGTTTACTGACTAAAACCACATCCGACACGCGATCAAGCTTCAGGTGACCATGCATTTCACCCGCTTTGCCCATCAGATTGTAGTATCCACGCGCTTCTTTGCCTTTCGGGAAGGGCGCCTTTACTTCAAAGATTGACCCCATAGAGTGAACAATAGTTGTCATCATTCCCCACTCCGGCAGCGCCTCTAAAATAGCCTGAGCATGCTTCCCTGCAATATGGGTAACAAGTTCATCCGGTAAGGCCAGGATGATTTCGCCCTCAGTCACACCCAGCTGTTCCGCTATCAGCACTGCGTGCAAATTAGGGTTTTCTTCCAGCATCGCACCAACTTGTGTTTTCAGCGCTGCCAAACTGAATTTCTCAAACACTCACGCTCTCCTTCATCGTGCTGCTTCTATGGAGTCTGTCCTCACCGCCTGTCAGTCTCATCGGCATACAGCACAACATCACACAAAAACTAATGATAATTAATTGTATTTGTAAAAATGATAAGGTGCTCTATGTCCTTTTGCAAATGATAATTGATATTGTTTACCATTCATGGATAATGACGCGACTAATAATAATTATCACTTGTGATAACAATATCATTTGCATGATGCTGATTTTCATCTATATTTCACTTGAGATATTTTGTCAGACTGACATAACCAATTGATATTGCTTTGATTTATCAAGTCTATCTGCAATCGCATTGAGGGATTTTCATGAAACGCGCCGTACTGTCTGTTGCTCTTTTCTTCGCTGCCACATCTGCATGGGCAGAAGAACGAATAATCAGTGCAGGTTCCGGCATTACCGAACTCATAGTGGCAATGGGCGCAGAGAGTCAGCTGGTTGGTGTCGATATCACCAGTAAAGCTTATATCGGTAATGACATTCCAACCCTTGGCTATCACAGACAGCTTGCTGCGGAAAGCATCATCGCTTTGACGCCGGACCGGGTCGTGGGTTCTAAAGAAATGGGACCTGAGACTACCCTCTCGCTGCTTCGCCAGGCAGGTATCTCAGTCGACATCCTCAATTCGGGCGATACTATTGATGATCTGCTCAAACGTGTCGAGCAAGTAGGTCAGCTCACAGGTAAACCGGAACAGGCAACACAGATAAACAGCCAGATTCAACAGCAAGTAAAGCGAATTGAATCGCGTCTGGCAGACAAACACACACCTAAACGTATTCTCTTTCTGACCATTCACGCCGGACGGGCACCTATGGTTGGAGGACGCCACACCACGGCTGATACGGTTATCAGACTCGCAGGCGGCATAAATCCAGCGGCTACCGCCATTGAATCTTACAAACCCTTATCTGCGGAAGCTATGGTGGAGATGCAGCCTGATATCATCCTGCTAAGTACTCATGCCAGCCAGTCGATAGGCGGACTCAAAGGTCTGATAAAAAGCTTACCCTTACTGGCAGCGACACCAGCCGGTCAGAACAATGCGTTATATACCATTGACGGTACTGCCCTGATTGGCGGCTTGAACCTGAAGAGTCTGGAAGAAGCCGAGCGATTGAATCAGGCTCTGTATGGCCAGTAAAACCATGTCTAACCCAACCGTGCCTAACTCAAGGATGCCAGGCATCCGTCTGTTGTCATTACTGCGATTGCCAACGTCAGCTATCGTGCCCGCGACATGCCTGTTACTGGCCGTTGCGGCAAGCTGCTCGATCATTGTCGGACCTATGGCTATCTCGTTCTCCGACATCTGGCAGGTTATTCTGCCGGGGCAACATAAGGTGGCTCCCCATATTGAGTTGATTATTCAGCAAGTGCGTTTACCACGCACGCTGCTGTGTATTGCCATAGGCGCTGTGCTGGCGCTTTGTGGCGCGGTCATGCAGGGACTGTTCCGAAACCCGCTGGCAGATCCCGGCATTATAGGCGTGGCAGGCGGAGCAAGTTTAGGCGCCGCATTCGCCATAGTGTTGTTCGGTTCACTGGCAGCGTCATTTCCGCTGCTGCTGACACTTGGAACCGTACCGGTTTTTGCCTTTGTGGGTGGCGCCATCACCACCTGGATTGTGTACTTTCTCGGCACAGATAAAACCGGCACTTCCGTCACAGTGATGCTGCTTGCCGGCGTGGCGATTGGCGCTTTATCCGGTGCAGCGCTCGGGCTGTTAAATTTTTATGCCGATGATCAGGCACTGCGTGATCTCTCACTGTGGACTATGGGCTCTTTGGCGGGGGCGACCTGGCCAGGTATTACTCTGTCTTTTGTTACCCTTGCAGCCCTGTTCTGGCTGTTCACTCGCCAGGCAAATGCATTAAATGCCCTCTTGCTGGGTGAATCTGAGGCTCAGCATTTAGGTGTCAATGTACAGGCACTGAAACGTTTACTGGTTCTATTGTGTGCAGCCGGCGTTGGTGTGGCCGTCTCGCTATCCGGTGTGATCGGCTTCATTGGATTGATCGTACCGCACCTTGGCCGCATGTTAACTGGCCCCAACCATAAAACACTGCTGCCCCTTTCCGCACTGCTGGGCGCACTCATCCTGTTGATTGCCGACATGCTAGCCCGCGTTGTCGCCGCGCCCGCCGAACTGCCGGTGGGTATCATCACAGCCCTTCTGGGTGCGCCATTTTTTATCGTCCTGCTTACAAAACAGCGAGGTCGTTTGCAATGATCCACCACATAGTACGTCAGCCCAAAAAACAAGCTGGCAGAAACCGGCCAGTGGCAATATCAGCGGAGCAACTGTCGCTGACTCTGGGCGGTAAAGTGTTGCTCGACAACCTGAGCATCAGTTTTCGCAGTGGTGAGCTGACCGCTTTACTCGGACCCAATGGCGCCGGCAAGAGTACTTTGCTGAAAGTGTTATCGGGGGAAATGCATGCCAAAGGCAATGTCTACATCTTTGGTGAGCATCGTAGTAACTGGAATGCCAACCGACTGGCGCATCATATGGGAGTGCTCCCCCAGCACAGTACGCTGTCTTTTGGCTTTACCGCTCAGGAAGTTGCGCAATTGGGCACTATGCCCTTAAAACTCAGCCTTAATGACAGCCAGCACATAACACGTCAAAAAATGGCCGATGTGGGTATCTGTCATCTCAGCCAGCGGCTTTATCCTTCGCTGTCCGGCGGGGAGAAACAACGTGTCCACTTTGCCAGAGTCCTGGCGCAACTCAGCGCTGCCGGAGATCAATGTATATTGATGCTGGATGAACCCACCTCTGCTTTAGATCTTGCCCATCAGCAAACCTGCTTAAGCCTGGCGAAAAAGATGGCAGACAATGGCGCTGCGGTCATTCTTGTTATTCACGACCTGAACCTCGCCGCCGAGTATGCCGATCGTTTGATCTTGCTCAACCACGGTAAAATACAAGCAGATGGCGATGCCTGGCACACATTAACAGCAGAGAATATCCAATCCGTGTATGGTGCCCCTGTCATCATAGAAAGTCACCCGCGCGGGCATTTCCCTATCGTCCTGTCAGCATAACGCCACAAACCATGAAGGCACATCAGGCTGTGCCTTCTGCTGACTTGACACCACTAAAATGGTGTACAATTGTTGCATCCTATTATTGACCTCTATCAAGAATCATTCCACTCAACAAGAGAAACGTTGCACTGTGCGTGAGTCTCAGTAAAATGTGATCGCAAGCGATTAACCGATGAAACGAAGCGTAATGGCAGTCAAACTTTTATCCGGTTTACGCTCCCTTGGGCGATAGCCTTCGGGTTCTCTTTTACAGTGCGTTGTGGGTATCTTTTCAAGTCATTGTCAGATAACACAACTACGATAAAACGTGATTTACGACCGGGCCTGAGTCATTCATTTCTCGCCGCTTTCTTATGCATAAAGCGGCTTTTTAGCGTCTGGCCAACATTAAGACTCAAAAAGGCCCAATGGGCCTGATGACTAGAAGAACAACTATGGCAACCATTAAAGATGTTGCACGTATGGCTGGTGTATCGACAACCACAGTTTCACACGTGATCAACAAGACCCGCTTCGTAGCGGAGGCAACACAGAAGAAAGTCCTGACTGCAGTTGAAGAGCTGAATTATGCGCCAAGTGCTGTTGCACGCAGCCTGAAATGCAACACAACCAGCACAATCGGCATGTTGGTGACCAAATCGACCAACCCATTTTTTGCCGAGTTGGTGCATGGCGTCGAGGAGTACTGCTATACAGCAGGATACACGCTGATCCTTTGCAACACTGAAGGTAATCTCGGCAAACAAAAAGATTATCTGCGCATGCTGTCTGAAAAACGCGTCGATGGGCTACTGGTCATGTGTTCTGATCTGGATGACCAGTTGCTGGAACAATTGGAGCGACAGCCTGATCTGCCAATGGTGATCATGGACTGGGGTCCGGCCCGCCCCAAAACCGACAATATACAAGATAACGCTGAGCTGGGCGGCTACCTGGCAACCCGTCATTTTATTGACAATGGACACACTAAAATCGGCTGCTTGTCTGGCCAGAAAGATAAATCCACCTGCCGTGAAAGGCTGAAAGGTTTTAATAAAGCAATGCGCGAAGCGGGTCTGACTGTCAACGAAGACTGGATTCTTGAAGGTGATTTCGAATGTGAATCTGCCGTTGTTGCAGCCAATGAATTTATTGCCATGAAAGATCGCCCAACAGCCATTTTTTGTTTCAATGACATTATGGCCATGGCATTAATCAGCACGTTTGAGCAAGCCGGTGTGAAAGTGCCCGAAGATGTTTCCATTATCGGTTATGACAATATAGATCTGGCCCCTTACTTTTCTCCACCTCTGACCACTATCCACCAGCCCAAGCGGCGTCTGGGCAAAACGGCAGTGGGAATCCTGATGGAGCGAGTCAAAAGCAAAAGCCATGATTTCCAGACATTTGAAATAAATCCGGAATTAGTTGTCCGCCATTCCGTAAAACGAATCACGTAAAAAATAAACGATTTTCCTCCATGTTATGTGGCTTACAGCCGATATTAATTTGACTATCGGCTATTTGCATATGGAATATTACTACGCCATGGGGGAATTAATGAGACAAACCATCGCATTCTGTAAAATTTATACGATTTTTATTGCGATTAACCTCACAATTTTTTTGTGCGATCCATATCAAATTCGTCTTATTGATATATGATTAAACAGTCACGAACAAGGCAAACCATTTGAAAGAATGGGACGCAAAGCTTCCGGCCTAAAAGTAATTACTTGATTAGTTTTTGCTCATGGTAGCGGGGTTGCCGATGGATGAAGTGAAGATTATAGGCTGTTTTTGTCATTAATATGACAAAGCATTCATAATCTTGTGCATAATTGAATCCTCGCTCCTTTGTTAAGTGACTTCTTTTGTTGAAAATAATTGCCGAGAAAAGAAGCATGGACAAACCATTACTGAAAGATTCAATTCGTTTATTTGAGAAATTTGGTCAAATAAAATCTCGCTCTATGTTTGGCGGGTTTGGCATTTTCGCAGGTGAAACGATGTTCGCTCTAGTTGTTAACAACAAGCTGCATCTGCGCGCTAATGCGAGAAATGAAGAAGCCTTCAAACAAGCAGACCTCAAACCGTACGTCTACCAGAAGCGCGGTTTTCCTGTCGTTACGAAGCACTATGCCATTCCGGATAGCTGGTGGGAAACCCCTGATGTCATCCTGGAACATGCAGAACGTTCACTGAATGCTGCTCAGGCAGATAAAGAGAAAAAACTGCAGGCGAGCCCTAATCGCATTAAAGATCTGCCCAACCTGCGTCTGGCTAATGAGCGTATGCTCAAAAAAGCCGGCATCAGTTCTGTTGATCAGCTCTTCGAAGTCGGTGCTATTGGTGCTTTCCAGGCGTTACAGGAATCTCATCACGAGTCATTGAGTCTGGATCTGCTCTGGGCATTGGAAGGTGCAGTCAGTGGCAAACACTGGTCTGTTATTACCCCACAACGCCGAAATGAGCTGTTGTCAAAGCTGGAAACATCAGCTTTAAGTGCTCATCATTAAGGTTTCCCCTGTCAGTGCTTCATTAACCGTAATGAACACTGACGGTTTATAACCTGCTTTCCAGCCCTGGCGCTCCGTCAGGGCTGTGTAAAATGAAGACTCAACTCACAAACACAAGTTACAAGGTTATCAGTTAACTTCCCTTCAGCTCCGTCACCTTTAGAATGTATGTTTTGCCACCACCCATGGAGGTTTCATGCGTTCGTCATCGCCGTTTCCGGGTCAGACTGACAACATATTCAGAGACAAATTCTGTAAATGGCCAAGGCTGATGCGTTACCTGGTCTTCATCAGTTTGTTACCTCCGGCCTTTTTTGTCGCACTTGTGCACGCTGACGCAGTTAACGTTGACGAGGTGCTGATCCCCAGCATTATTGCTTCTGCACTCAATATTTTGCTGTTTTTCTGGGGCATCATATTGAAAGTCAAAGCACGTAAACACTGGTACCGAAATTACCATATCGGCAAAACCATGTTGATTGCACTTTTACCTGTAATCGCAAGCAGTTACATATTGCTGGAACAGCATGAAACTAAAACAGCAGCAAACCACTTAGCCCCTCGCAGTGTTCAACTTTCAGTCAATTAACAACAAGAACACACAAATTTGACTGTTTTCTGAAATTTGTCCGGGTATCCGCGGTCGGTATTTTAAATCGCATTATCCGGAGACCTTCAGGTGCGCATCACCCCAAAACAGCATTATTCAATCTGGATCCGTCCACTGCTCTGGCTGCAGACACGGCACTTTGGCAAGCCCCTGAACCCGGCTTTGCTTTGGGGGCGCCGCCCCTTGCTCTTTTATCTGGTTGCCAGTTTTTTTGGCTATCTCGACCGAAAACGCTCCCCTGTCTCTGATGTGATACGCTCATTGGTTTGTGTACGTGTTTCGCAGTTAAATGACTGCGCATTCTGCATTGATGCCAACGGTATGCGACTGGCGCAGCGTTGCCAGTCTGTAGAAAAAATACAATCTCTGTCTGACTGGCAGCACAGCCCGCTGTTCGATGCACAAGAAAAAGCCGTTCTTGCCTATACAGAAGCCATGACAGTGACAGGCAAGAAAGTCACGCCAGCCATGATTGCTGATCTTAAACAGTGGTATGACGACGATGCCCTCGTTGAGTTAACTGCATTGGTCAGCTTTCAAAACCTGTCAGCGAAATTTAATACTGCGTTAGATGTCCCTTCTCAGGCGTTTTGCACTATTCCTTTAACAAAGGATCACAAACACACTGAGCAAAAAGATAAGCCGTCGAATGGCAATACAAGCCAATAGCAACGTCAACGGATAGCAACACAAACCAACAGCAACGCAGATAATCAATGATGAACAATATGAAAAAACCTTTATTGCTGCTATTCATCGTCAGCGCCATAGCGGCCTGGTTCGCTTTCGATCTTGGCGATTATTTCACTCTGGAACAGGCTAAGGTTTACCAGCACTCGTTACAGGCAAGCATTACCGCAAATCCTCTGCTCTCCAGCGGACTCTTTTTCCTCATTTATGTTGTTATGACGGCTTTGTCCTTCCCGGGGGCTGCCATAATGACATTGCTTGGCGCTGCACTGTTCGGTTTCTGGTGGAGCCTGCTTATCGTCTCTTTCGCCAGCTCCATCGGGGCAACACTGGCCTTTCTGGCAAGCCGGTTTTTATTGCGGGACTGGGTGCAGCGCAAATTTGGCCTGCGTCTGGCCGCGATTAATCGTGGTATAGAAAAAGACGGTCCCTTTTATCTCTTTACGCTGCGTTTAATTCCCATCGTTCCCTTCTTTCTGGTCAACCTGCTGATGGGCCTGACACCTATGCGTCCGCGTCAGTTTTACTGGGTCAGCCAGTTAGGCATGCTACCGGGTACGGTTGTCTACCTGAATGCCGGGACACAGCTGGGTGAGATTCAGTCGCTGTCCGGACTGATTGCTTTGCCTGTTCTGCTGTCTCTGGTTTTGCTGGGTATTTTTCCCTTTATCGCCAAAGCCGTCATGGCCTTCGTCCAACAACGGCGAGTCTATCAAGGCTGGCAGAAGCCTGAGCGTTTTGATCAGAACATGGTGGTGATCGGCGCCGGTGCCGGCGGGCTGGTCAGCGCCTATATTGCCGCAGCCGTCAAAGCCAAAGTCACTCTGATTGAAAAACACCAGATGGGCGGTGACTGTCTGAATACCGGCTGCGTGCCGTCTAAGGCATTAATCCGGGCCGCGCATACGCTGCATACCATTACCCGGGCGCCGGAGTTCGGCATTCACAGCCAGCCAGCTCAGGTTGATTTCCCCGCTGTCATGCAACGTATACACCGTGTTATCAAAGGGATCGAGCCGCACGATTCCGTAGAACGCTACACTGAGCTTGGGGTGAACTGCATTCGGGGCGAAGCGCGTATCCTTTCCCCCTGGGAAGTGGAAGTCAACGGCAAACGCATCACGACACGCAACATAGTTATAGCGACCGGTGCCCGTCCTGTTGTGCCGCCTATTGATGGCATTGAAAAAGTGCACTATCTGACCTCAGACACCTTGTGGTCCATCACAGAGCAACCCCAAAAACTGCTGGTATTGGGTGGCGGCCCGATTGGTTGCGAGCTGGCACAGAGTTTTCAACGCCTGGGCAGTCAGGTCACCCAAGTTGAAATGACGGATCAATTATTGGTCCGGGAAGATACCGATGTGGCAAAACAGGTTCAGGACAGCCTGATGAAAGACGGCGTAGACATTAAACTGCAACACAAAGCGGTAAAGTTTGGCGCTTCGACGTCAGATTCCGGCGCTCCCCTTCAGTATGTCATTCTTGAGGACAATCACGGGCAGCAGCATCAGGTTGAATTTGATGCGGTCATTCTGGCGTTAGGCCGTGCTGCCAATGTCACAGGTTTTGGCCTGGAAGAACTTGGCATCACACTGAACGATCGCAAAACCCTAGACGTTAACGAATACCTGCAAACCCGCTATCCCAATATATTCGCCGTCGGAGATGTTGCCGGTCCGTTCCAGTTGACGCATGCCGCCGCGCACCAGGCTTGGTATGCGGCTGTAAACGGTCTTTTCGGACAGTTTAAGTCGTTCAAAGCAGATTACCGTGTTCTGCCAGCCGTGACTTACACCGCCCCCGAAGTCGCACGTGTCGGCATTAATGAAAAAGAAGCGCGTGCTCAGGGCATAGACGCGGAAGTCACTCAATATGCATTGAATGATTTAGATCGCGCAATTGCTGACGGTGAAGACTATGGTTTTATTAAGGTATTGACGCCAAAAGGGAAAGATACCATCCTCGGAGCCACCATTGTGGGCAGCCAGGCCGGTGAGCTTCTCGCGGAATTTACCCTGGCAATGAAACACGGGCTTGGATTGAACAAAATTCTGGGTACGGTTCACCCTTACCCCACTATGAGTGAAGCCAATAAATACACCGCGGGCGTATGGAAAAATGCCAATAAGCCGGAACGGGTTTTGGCATTGCTGGAGAAATTTCATCGCTGGCGCCGGGGTGGCGACAACGGCCCTCAACAAAAATCACAGAGCGACAATCTGAAAGCTCATCTGCAGGAAAGTAAGGATCAGCAATGAAAATGACATGGATAGCACTTGGGTTGGCAATCGCAGCGACTATGCCTGCTCTGGCAAATGAAGCACAGACGGAAACCTCGCCCATCGCAGAGATGAGCTGGGAAGCAATTGAACAGCAGGCGCGCGGACAGACTGTTTTCTTCAATGCCTGGGGAGGCAGCCAGCCCATCAACAGCTATTTAAGATGGGTTGCCCGCGAAGTAAAGAGCCGCTATGACATTACACTCAACCATGTCAAAGTGGCCGACATTGCTGAAACCTCTCAGCGACTGTTAGCGGAAAAAGCGGCCGGCAAACAAACCGGCGGTAGCGTCGATATGGTTTGGATCAATGGCGAAAACTTCCGCACCATGAAAGCCAATCACTTGTTGGATGGCCCGTTTGTCGCCCAGTTACCCAACTGGGAGCTGGTCGATAAACAACTGCCCGTCTATGAGGATTTTACCGAAAGCACAGAAGGTCTCGAAGCCCCCTGGGGGGTAGGACAACTGGTCTTCATTCATGACAGCCAGACCTTAAACAACCCACCCAATAGTTTTGCTGAACTGTTGAGTTTGGCCGTTGCCTTTCCGGGCAAAGTGACCTACCCGCAGCCGCCTGCATTTCATGGCACCAGTTTTTTAAAAGCCGCACTGATTGAGCTGACCAACGCAACGCCGGCGCTCTATGAGCCCATTGATCTGACAACGGATGAAAAGAAATTCGCTCGCCTCACAGCGCCGCTCTGGAAATACCTCGATCAGCTCCATGCCGTTGCCTGGCAGCAGGGAAAACGCTTTCCGGCCAGCTCAACGGAAATGATGCAACTGTTGGACGACAGGCAGCTTCTGGTTGCCATCACCTTTAATCCGAATGAAGCCAAAGCGGCGATTGAACGCGGCGATCTGCCTGAATCAGCCAAGGCATTTGCCTTTGAGCAAGGCGCCCTCTCCAACATTCATTTTCTGGCCATTCCCTGGAATGCCAGCGCGAAAGCTGGAGCACGGGTTGTGATTAACTTTCTCATGAGCCCTGAAGCGCAACAGCGAAAAGCGAATATTCAGATCTGGGGTGATCCTGCCGTACTGACACCTGAGGCTATGGGTGCCGACCAAGCACAAGGTTTTGAACTGTATCGCGCTATCCCTGAGCCACACCCCAGCTGGCAAACTGCGCTGGAGGCCGCCTGGCAGCAAAAATATGGACACTGAGCGTTTCCTGACACCCTGTAAATTTACCCCTGACACCCACTAGGCGAACGTTGCAATATGTTGTACTTGATGTTTATTGCCACGCTGTTGATCTGTTGTTTGCCGTTGTTACCGGGCCTGTTAGGCATTTTGCTGCCGGCCCTGTCCTGGTTACCCTTTGCTGGCCTGGCTCATCCCGGGCCGCAGGCTTTCTATCAGGCATTGGCCTGGCCCGGTTTGTCTTCTTCTATTCTGCTGACGCTTTCCACAGGCGTCGTCAGTACTTTACTGGCATTAACCTTTACCTTCTTGATCCTGCAGAGGTATTGGGGCTCGCGCCGCTGGCGGAATATAGAATCCTGGCTCTCTCCGATGCTGGCGATTCCACATGTGGCCTTTGCCATTGGCTTTGCTTTTACTTTTTCATCCACCGGGATCATCACCCGTTTACTCTCCGCATTGGGCGGCGATCCCGGTCAGTTTTCTCTGCTGCAGGACTCGTATGGCATAGGACTCACCCTGGCCCTGGCGATCAAAGAAACCCCGTTTCTGTTATTAATGAGTATCTCTGTTCTGCAGCAACTGAATGTCGGCCGCTTGCTGGCTGCAGGCAATGGACTGGGCTACAACCGGTCATCGACATGGCTCACTGTCATACTACCGCAATGGCTCCCCAGAATGCGACTACCGATCTATGCCGTGTTAGCTTATGGCATTTCAGTGGTAGACATGGCCATGATTCTGGGCCCGACCCGTCCTCCCACGTTCGCGGTACTGGTCTGGCAATGGTTCAATGAACCGGATGTCGCTCTACTGCCCAGAGCCGCCGTCGGCGCATTAATGCTGCTTATGCTGGGCCTTTGCCTGCTTGCTGTGTTTCGCGCGCTGGAGTGGCTGATTCTGCGTGGTTTTCAGGGCTGGCAATATGCCGGCCATCGCGATCAACACCTGCCCGGACGTTACTTTCACTGGCCGTTAATAGCGGTACCGCTGCTGGTCATTCCTGTTCTCGTGCTCTGGTCAGTGGCGCTGCGCTGGCGGTTTCCCGATTTGTTACCAAGCCGGTTCAGTGTGCAATTCTGGCAACAGGAAACCGCCGTGTTTACCGATCTGGCTTCCACCAGCCTGATGCTGGCCGGTATCAGTACCGCAATTGCGCTTTGTCTGTCCATTGGCTGTCTGGAATACAGGGACAAAACAGGAACCGGCATCCCTGGCTGGCTGATAGCCATGCCCATGGTGCTGCCTCAGGTTTCTTTGCTGTTCGGGATTCAGGTCACCACTTATATGATCCCCGGCCAGCATCACCTGCTTTGGGTGATATGGAGCCATGTGCTGTTTGTGTTTCCCTACCTGTACCTTGCGCTGGATGGCCCGTGGCGCAGCTTTGACCGCCGGTATACCCAAACGGCCAACAGCCTTGGCTTATCGGGATTCCAGGCTTGGTGGCGGGTCAAACGCCCTATGCTGATGCCGGCAATTTGTCTGGCACTGGCCGTAGGCTGCAGTGTCAGCCTGGCTCAGTATCTGCCGACACTCAGCCTTGGTGCAGGCCGGGTCAGCACCCTGACCACAGAAGCTGTTGCGCTCGCCAGCGGACAGGACAGAAGAGTCAGTGCAATTTACGGGCTGCTGCAGGGACTGGTGCCCTTTATGCTCTTCGCGCTTGCCACCTTCGCCAGCCGTTACTATCAATCAAAAATGACATCCGGAAAATACACAAGGAATGCAAAAGCCAATGTGCTTGTCAGTCAAAAACCTCACTATAAATAATGGACATCAGCGATTGCTCAGTTCACTGACGCTGTCGGTTGAGCAGGGACAGGTACTGACGATTATGGGCCCCAGTGGCTGTGGGAAGTCGACTCTGTTGGGTGTAATTGCCGGCCATATTCCGCCCGACTGCCTCTATCAGGGCGAGATCAACCTCAATAACAGATTACTCAACGATCTGGCCCCGGATAAACGGCGCATTGGCCTGCTGTTTCAGGATGATCTGCTATTTCCGCACCTGAATGTGTGGCAGAACCTGGCATTTGGTTTACCGTCCAGCGTGAAAAAAACAGAACGCAAAACCAGAGCTTATGAGACCTTAGCGGCGTTAGGCCTGACAGAACTGGCCTCTCATTGCCCGAGCCAGATTTCTGGCGGACAACGCGCCAGGATCAGCCTGATGCGTTGCCTGCTGGCAGAGCCGGACGCCATACTGCTGGACGAGCCTTTCAGTAAGCTGGATAAAGATTTGCGTATCCAGTTTCGCGACCTGGTGTTTAAGGAAATCCGGCAACTGAATATCCCAGCGCTGATGGTTACCCATGATCAGGATGACGTGCCACCTGATGGTCAGGTACTGCACTGGCCCACCGAGCAGGAGGAGAAACAGTCCTATGCTTGATCGCTACGCCATCAAACTCATCAAAGCGCCGGTTAACGGTATTGGCTTACTGCTGGCGAAAACGCCTTTCACCGCTAATCAAATTACGGTGACCGGGTTTGGTATAGGTGTGCTGGCATTGCCTGCGCTCATCTACCAGCAATATTGGCTGGCACTGTGTTTTATCATTCTCAACCGCATTTTTGACGGTTTGGATGGCGCATTGGCCCGACACAGAGGCATCACAGACTGTGGTGGTTTTCTGGATATCACACTGGATTTTCTGTTTTACTCCCTGGTGCCCTTTGGTTTCATTCTGGCTGATCCGACGCAGAATGCAGTTGCCGGTGCGTTTTTGATCTTCGCCTTTGTCGGCACAGGTTCCAGTTTTCTGGCTTTTGCCATCATGGCGGGTAAACGCGATATTGATAATCCGGTTTATCAGCATAAATCTCTGTTTTACTTGGGAGGACTGACTGAAGGTACAGAAACTATCGCGTGTTTTGTGCTCTTTTGCCTGCTGCCGGAACACTTTGCACTCATCGCATGGATTTTCGGATCATTGTGCTGGGTGACAACCGCAACCCGGATCTGGGCTGGCTATCAGACCCTGAAAACACCGGTAGGATAACGCTAGCAGAGAGAATGTCAGCAACAAAAACGGCGACCCTGGCCTGCCCTGCCGCCATTTTTGTTTACCGGCCTTCTAGCTGAAGCTCGGTATTCTCTGATTGTGTTTTTCCTGCCGGCTGTGAAATTTATTAATTTCGATATCAATCGCGTTATAGCTGCTGTTCATCAACTCACCCAGACAAGGCGGAGAGTCAGGATTCTGACTTTGCAGGAACGCCGCCAACAGCTTAACGTCATCAGGTCTGGGGCGATAGCTCAGGTTCGGAAAGGCCTGGTAGATGTAATCAATAGCGATTGCCAACATCTCGCTATTCTTTTCTGTCGTTCTGTTCATCATCAACACTGTATTTTTATTCATCTTCATCGGAAGTAATGGATTTGACGAAGGGCATCCTAAGCGGTCCGAATGAAAGAATTATGACTTAGCGCAGCGTATAAGAAGATTTTTATCCTTTTGCTGGTTTTTCATACAAGCATTCGCGTCTCAATCTGTTGTTGTAACAGAACAACACCCACTGAACGCTTTGAACATTGTTGTTTTTTTGCTAGCGCATCCACTCCCTGTGCAGTTGTTCACTGTCTCCCAGGTACTCAAGCAGCCAGCTCAGGGCGGGGTTCAGGCTGGCTTTGTTCCATGCCAGACAGCAGGGACTGACCGGTGGCGCATGCGGGAGTGTGCGGGTCACCAGTTTGCCTCGTTTCAGCCTGGGTGCAGCCATATGTTCAGGCACGACGCCTATGCCCAGCCCGGCTTCAAGACACTGAAACGCGCTGGACCAGTCCGGCACCATAATGCGGCGCTGATTATTCATTAGCCAGGTTGTGCGCTTGGGTAATGTACGTGAGGTATCTTCAAGACAGATAGCGGGATACTTTGCCAGTTCTGAATCCAGCAAAGGCAGCGGCCTTTCCGTCAGCGGGTGATCCGGCGCCATCACAAACACCCAGTGCAGGTTTCCCATATCGGTGTAATCAAAATCCCCGCTGACCGGAATGGCCGCCGTCGCCCCAATCACCAAATCTGCCCGGCCGTCTGCCAGGGCGTCCCACACTCCGTTATAGACCTCCATCGTCAGATGCAGCTCGACATCCGGGAACGCCTGATAAAAATCTCGCACCATGGTACTGACACGGCTTTGTCTGACAACCGTGTCCAGTGCCACCGAGACATTTTCAGCCCAGCCATTGGCAACACGTTGCGTCTGCAACTTAATGTGCTCCATTTGTTTAAGTAGCTGTCTGGCTTCTTCGACAAAGTACTGGCCTGCAGGAGTCAGGCTGACCTGCCGGTGATGACGCTCAAATAAGGTCACAGACAATTTATCCTCGATTATCCTGACCGTGTAGCTGATTGCGCTGGGCACTTTGTGCAACTCTTCTGCCGCTGAGGAAAAGCTGCCACGCCTCGCAACAACATCAATTACTTGCAAATCATTGAAAGAAAACATATATCCTGCTACTTAGTTACGCGCAATGTTGAATCAAATTTTTTGAAAGCAATGTTGAAATTTTAGCGTTTCACAGCACAAATCACCACGCTTACAATCTGATCACTGAAAAAATTTCTGGTTACAATAAAATGACGACAAAACCAACTACCGTTACACTTGCCTGGTTTGCATTACTTAGCATGCTCGGCTTTCTGGCCACCGACATGTATCTGCCTGCTTTTACCGCCATGCAGGCCGACCTGAATACCTCATCCAGCCTGATTGGCATGACACTCGGCATTTTCCTGTTAGGCATGGCCATTGGTCAGCTTATCTATGGCCCTCTCTCTGACCGCTTAGGCAGAAAAAAAGTATTGCTGGGTGCCATGTTGTTGTTCAGTCTCGCCACTCTGGGCTGTGCGATGGCACCGAATGTGGAAATTCTGCTGGCATTTCGTTTTCTTCAGGCGCTGGGTGCCTGCAGTGCTACCGTGCTCTGGCAAGCCATTGTTATTGACCGATATGAAGGCAAGCTTGCCGAAAAAGTGTTCGCAACTATCATGCCTTTGGTTGCCCTTTCACCAGCCCTTGCGCCTTTAGTGGGCGCTGCAATTCAATCGCATTTTGGCTGGCGTGCCATTTTCCTGAGCCTGATTGCTTTAGGGGCGGTTTTGGCACTGATGACAGCCATGCAGCCTGAAAGTGCCAAGGGTGAAAAAAAGCAGGGTAACGTCCTGTCAGAACTGGCAATTAACTATACAAGCCTGCTCAAGTCAAAAAAATTCATGGGTAACATGCTCATTTTCGCAGCCTGCTCTGCGGCTTTTTTCGCCTACCTGACAGGCTCGCCGTTTATCATGTCCGCTATGGGCTACTCAAGCGAAGATATCGGCCTGAGTTATGTGCCGCAGACTATTGCCTTTTTGATTGGCGGCTACGGCTGCCGGGCATTGTTAAACCGCATGGAAGGTAAAAAGCTGTTGCCTTGGCTGCTGAAACTGTTCATCGGCAGTGCGCTGGTCATACTGCTGATCACTGTGCAGCACAAACCCGACACCATCTGGCCCGTTTTGCTGCCTTTCTGTTTTATTGCAGTTGCTAACGGTGCGATTTACCCCATTGTTATCAGTAAAGCCCTGGAAGATTTCAAGCACTGCAGCGCAACCGCGGCCGGGCTGATGAATTTCCTGCAAACATTAGGGTGTTTTGCTGCCAGTTCACTGGTTGCGGCTTTTGCCGATAAGGGATTGAGCATTGTTGCCTTTAGCATTGCCGGAACCTGTGTCTTCGTTCTGATTGGCTTCTCTTTCGTTGTCAGCAGCCAGCGCCAGCAACTGGTTGAGGCACAATCCACCTCGAACTGATCGATTCCGTTCTGTTTCAGCTCTTCTATTACAGGCAGCCCTCTATAGCTGCCTGTATTTTTCAATATGAAAAATATTGTCTATTGTTCATCGATAAGCCAAAAAATTCCTGATACGCATGAAATGCGTGTTATGCATGCCCAGAAAACCGTCACTATACTGTTCTCTTAGGGACTCTGCTCTATCATGGATGATGGATGATATATGAAGAGAAATGTGATTCGTTTAAAAACGCTGCTGTTGATTTCACTGCTTTTTATTTTTTTGCTGTGTCTTTTTTTTCTCAATGCGAGTCCGCTGTCCGGTCAGGCGAAGCAGGATCCCCCTGTTAGTCAGGCCTCATCATTTTTAGCTAATCACACTTTCTTGTCTGACGGATATCAAACTCTGGCAGAAAAATGGGAAAACTCTGAGGTTTTACACTCGGCACTTAACTACTTCAGCGTCAATCAGTTCATCTTTAACAATTTGTATTCACGGGAGAAACTTGAAAAATTCACGCTGTTTTCACTGATCTCTTTCGGCTTTCTTCTCGGTTGCCTGGTACTGGCCTGGCATCTGCATAAAATGCTTCGCCATGAAAAACGCCTGAAAACCGAGTTGCACGACATGGTCAAAAAGTTCAGCCATGTACTGAAACATGCGCCGGATGGCATGGTTTTGCTTAAGCAGGACAACACTGTACTCAATATCAATCAGTCCGCCTGCCAGATTTTGAATACCTCTGAACAACAGGCTTCACATCAGGAGATCACCGCACTGGTTAGCGATCCCAAGGCCAGCAATAAACTGGCTGATTTGCTCAGTCAGGTACACGGCAGGATGAATCAGGGCGATAGCCGCCCCGTCAGCCAACAGATCACCATTAACACCACCTCTGTACAACACCTTGAAATCATTGCGAGCGAAACCGCTTACAATGACGGTAATGAGATTTTGTTGAATATCAGAGATGTCACTGCATGGGTTGATCGTGAAGAAAAACTGAAAAGCCTGTCCCGCGCCCTGGAGCAAAGTGACGACTCTATCATCATCACCAACGAAAAAGGGATCATCGAGTATGTAAACCACAGCTTTGAAAAATATAACGAGCTCGATGCCAACGAGCTGATCGGCAGTGATGCCGCGCACCTGATTCTTACCGCTCTGCAAAACCCGGCAGAGCTGGCAAAATTGCAGCAACAACTGGTCAAAGGCCAGACAGTCAACCGCATAATCTCGCACCGTAAGAAAGATAACAGCCTGGTGTATATGGAGAAACGCATTTCCCCTATCCGCAATAACCTGGGAAAAATCAGCCATTACATTACAACAGGCAAAGATATTACCGACCGAGTGCTGTTTGAAAGCAAACTCAAACAGTTAGCGCATTTTGACATACTCACCCAGCTACCAAACCGATTAATGCTGCAACAGCAGATCGATCACCTGCTACAGCAATCGCCCTGCCCGGTCATGGGCCTGCTGACCCTTAATCTGGATCGCTTTAAGCAAATCAACGATTCTCTGGGTCACGACACCGGCGATCAGGTGCTGCTAGCCGTCAGTGAGCGTCTGCAGACTATTCTGCGTGAAAATGACATGCTGGCGAGGTTAGGCAGTGATGAGTTTGCCATCCTGGTGGTCTCTGATAACCGGCTGCCTGCTCTGGAACAATTGGCCGTGCGTATCCTTCGCCATCTCAGCGAGCCAATGACGCTGGGCAGTAAAGAAGTGGTGGTCGGTGCCAGTATTGGCATCACCTACAGTGACAGCAGCCATTCGACCAGCGAAACCCTGCTCAGGCAGGCAGACATTGCACTGTATAAAGCCAAAGACAACAAACAACAGCAACAATACCGGGTTTATAACCGGCAAATGGGGGCCAACAGTGTCAAACGGCTGGAAATGGAAGCACAGCTCCGGCAAAGCTGCGGCACTGAGCGCTATCAGTATTACTATCAGGGCCGGTTTGATTCACGGACCCGCCAGCTTTGCGGGGTAGAAGCGCTGCTGCGTTGGATCGATGATGACAACCACATCCAGTCACCCACTGAGTTCATCCCGATTCTGGAAACCACAGGTCTGATTATCGAGGTCGGTGAGCATTTGATTCAACAGGCTTGCAAACAATTACGCCAATGGCAGTTACAAGGCCACTGGCTGCATTTTGCCCTGAATATTTCAGCCCGGCAGTTGCTCAATTCCGATATTGTCAGTACCGTCAGCAAAGCAATACAGAGCAGCCAGTGTGACCCCAGTTTTTTAGAACTGGAAATCACAGAGAGTGTCGTCATGTCAGACGTGAAGCTGGCACTCAATAAGTTACGCCAGCTCAACGCACTGGGAGTCAGAATTGCCATTGATGATTTCGGTACCGGCTATTCCTCCCTGGCTTATCTCAGTCGGTTTCCGATTCAGATACTCAAAGTCGATCGCGAGTTTGTCCGTGATTTACCCCTCAATAAAGAATCTGTCACCATCACTAACGCTATCGTTGAATTGGCCCATAATCTTAATATCAGCGTGGTGGCAGAAGGTGTAGAAACCAAAGGACAGGCAGATTTCCTGGCAAGCATAGGTGTAGAAGAATTTCAGGGATTTCTGTACTGTAAGCCACTGCCGCTATCAGATTTTGAAACAAGATTTTTGCTGCCAGTTCAGAATATGAAAGAACATTCGACCTACTGAGTCAGATTACCTGGGTTTGTAAACTTTCACTTCTGCCAAGAGCCAATTACAATACGCTCAGTGTGGGCGAGGATAGAAACATGGATTTTAGCGATTATCTGGAAACGGTGCTTAAGCAACGTCAGCAACAGGCCAATAAACCGGTCCAAAATAAGCAGCAACCTGTCTGGCTGCAACAGCGTATGGAAGACAAAACCAGCCAAAGTACGGCGCGTGATGCAATAGCCAAAGCCCAGGAAGACGCTTCGGTTCGTGCCGAACAGGAAACCAAAGCCCCTCATGTCAGAATAAATGGCCGCTACATGTCGCAGGAAGAGGCACAGGCTAAAGCAAAATTGCAAACTCAGGCAGCGCCTGCTAATGCCGACAGAATTGCCTATATTGAATCACTCAAAAAAACACTACGTGCCAAAAAGTATCAATAATCGCCCGACTGCCCACCAGCCCCTCGCCAGCTTGTGACAACGTCACTACAGATTTTGTGCCTTTCATCTGATTTTCAGCCTCAGTGGGGTTGAAAATAACCTCATTCGACTATGCTTAAACGAGTAAACATTTTTAACTGCAAGGGATGCGCTGACCAGCAGTAATCTCTGACCAATAAGCAAATAGTTGAACATTCACAAGAATAATGACGAAAAAGCAGGGCTTTCATTCACTAAGATTTATGGAGTGACAGACATGTTAGGTGAAAATCACGCACTCTTCATAGAGTTCCCCGAAATGCAGGACAAAATCACAGAGTTGAAGACCTGCGACGAAAACTTTAAGGCCATGTCAGACAGATATCACCAGCTTGACCATAGAATACGGGGATTGGAATGCAGCAACATTCCCACCGAAGATCACCACTTCACCCAACTGAAAATGGAGCGTTTGCAGCTTAAAGACAAAATTTACAACATACTCATGAACTGATGTTGTCAGCTTTTCACTGGCTCCACCCTCGCTGTCCAGGGGGTGGAGAACCTTCGCCGCCAAACACCATCATCACCTGCCTCAAATAAGCCATTTGTAACAAAATATTGCTGCCCGGTATTTTCATAACATTTATTGATAGAATCCGCGCCCTCAACAACAAATACATCTTTTTTTGATTGCTACCAAGAAAAGTTTAGTAAAGCAGTTGCCGTTCCGGCATTTAGAGAGACCTATGAAAACATTTGATCGCGCCAAGCAAATCCTGCTGGCAGGGTTCTGTATTAACTTGTGTATGGGCATTCTGTATGCCTGGAGTGTATTTAAGAAAGCCTTAGTGGTGGATCTTGGCTGGTCTAACGCCGATGCGTCTCTGCCCTATACCGTTGCTATCATTACCTTTTCTCTCTCATTGTTACTGGCCGGTATTCTTCAGGACAAAATCGGTCCGCGTAAGGTCTTGCTGCTCGGCACGACCATGGTTGGCCTGGGCATGATTGTATCCAGCTTTGCCACCACGCCACTGCTGCTGGTACTGACTTTCGGGGTATTGACAGGTTGCGGTATCGGTTTTGGCTATGCCTGTTTAAGCCCATCAGCAATGAAATGGTTCCACCCGTCAAAGAAAGGCATGGTAAACGGCCTGATTGCGGCCGGTTTTGGCCTGGCTGCTGTGTACCTGGCACCGCTGACATCATCCCTGATTGCCGATTACGGTATTAATCAGAGCTTCCTGATCCTCGGCATCGCTGTGCTGCTGGTCGCTGTCCCTCTGGCATGCACCATCAACAACCCGCCGGAAGGCTACCAGCCTGAGGCGCCGTCTGCCGTCGCGGCCTCTGCCAATCCGGCACCGGCTGTTAACATGACCTGGCGTGGCATGGTGAAAACACCCCAGTTTTACTCTTTATGGGTGATGTACGCCTTTGCCTCCGCGGCAGGCTTGATGATTATCGGCAATATTACCTCAATTGCAGCGGCGCAGGCTGACCTGTCTGATGCGGCGTTTCTGGTGGTGATTCTGGCTGTGTTCAACTCAGGTGGCCGTATCGCTGCCGGTATGCTGTCAGACAAAATCGGCGGCGTGAAAACCCTGATGATTGCCTTTATCATGCAAGCGATCAACATGGTGATGTTTGCCACTTTCGATAACGAGTTCAGCCTGATGGTCGGCGCTGCCGTTGCCGGGGTCGGCTACGGTACTCTGCTTGCCGTTTTCCCATCGATCACCGCCGATTTTTACGGTCTGAAGAATTACGGTGCGAACTATGGCGTGCTCTACACTGCCTGGGGTGTCAGTGGCTTCATTGGCCCTGTGGTCGCCGCTGTGGCAGTCGATATGACCGGCACCTATACGCTGGCCTATTCTGTGTGTTCTGGCATGCTGGCCGTCGCGGTACTGTTGTCATTCATCACCAAACCTGTTAATGCACAAGTGGCTAAAGAGAAGCTGGCGACAGCCGCATAACGGTACGCCTGACTCTTGTTGAAAAGCACAGCCAGCCGGCTGTGCTTTTTTATTTTCACCTTTCAGAACGAGAGATGGGACAGACAAAAAAAAACCCGGTTCCAAAGGGACCGGGCAAACAAATAGTGGTGAAAATGTTCCTGATGGGAACAGGATATGCGCTATTAGCGTACCGCTCTGGAAGACTGTGCGATTGGCTTAACAACATTCTTCACGGGTACTCAGGTAGCAAATTAATAGGGCGTCCAATTTTTCACAGAGATTAAACATTTATCCCTGCTACTAACAATTAAATCACTAAATTTTTTTGAGCTTGCATCTGGCATTGATCAGATCTTCGATGAACTTTTGCTCTTTCTTCGCCTGCTCATAGCGTTGTTTCGCTTGCCAGCGCTCCATCACAGTTTCCAGGCCTTTCACCTTGACCTGACTTTGTTCCAGCGCTTTTTTAGTGCGCTGGCTTTCTGCATGCATCAAGGCCATTTCATGCTGCTGATGGGAAATCAGGCGGCTGAGCATAGTATTGACCTGAGTGGTGTTCTGCAGCGCCAGTGCGTTCAACCCGGCGCTTCCTTCTTGCTGGCAGCCCGATTTCAGCCCGGCCAGCGCCTGCAGCTGCTGGGCAAAAAAGCCGACCTGATCCTGCTGCCGTGCAAAGTGCTGTCCGTGACGATCACGCTGCTGCTCAGCGATCTGCTGAAGCTGACTCACGGCTTTCAGTCTGCCCTTCATCACACCGTCTCCTAACCTTGCTGCGTTTGCGTAAACAACTCAGCAAGCCGAACCAGCGACTGTTGGTAGTCAGTCACTTCATCAACCTGCTGAACCAGAAAATCTTTGAGTTGCGGAAACACCTGGACAGACAGATCCAGTTCGGCGTCTTGTCCGGGCTGATACCCACCTAAAGGCAACAGCTCTTTGACTTGCAAGTAGTTGGCATTGAGCTGCCTGAAACGGTTGGCCACTGTGACATGAGAATTTTCGGTACAGCTGCTCATACAACGGCTGATAGAGGCATTAATATCGATTGCCGGATAGTGCCCCTGCTCTGCCAGCGTACGGGATAACACCACATGACCATCAAGAATGGCACGGGCAGAGTCCACCACAGGATCCTGCTGATCATCGCCATCCGCCAGTACGGTGTAAATTGCCGTCAGGCTGCCATCCGGGTGCTCACCGTTACCGGCACGCTCAAGCAGTTGAGGTAACTGGCTGAACACAGACGGCGGATAACCACGAGAAGCAGGCGGCTCACCCAGGGACAAGGCAATTTCCCGCTGCGCCATGGCGTAACGTGTTAAAGAATCCATCAGCAGCAGGACATCTTTGCCCTTGTCACGATAATATTCCGCCACGCGGTGACACAGTTTCGTGGCACGCAGACGCATTAAAGGAGATTCATCGGCCGGCGCTGCTATCACCACAGCCCGCTTCATACCCTCTGCGCCGAGATTGCGCTGTATGAATTCCCGGACTTCACGGCCACGTTCGCCAATCAGGCCCACCACCACAATATCGGCCTTGGTGTTTTTGGTGATCATGCCCATCAGGACACTTTTACCCACACCACTGCCTGCCATCAAACCGATACGCTGGCCTTTGCCCAGGGTCAGCAGCCCGTTGATTGCACGTATGCCCACATCCAGCGGTGTATCGACCAGGCGACGCTTCAACGGATTGATCGGTGAAGGGTTGAGCGACACTTTCTCTCCGCCTTTAAGCGGGCCAAGATCGTCAAATGGCTCGCCAAGACCGTTAACGACCCTGCCAAGCCAGTGATCACCGAGCGCGACTGTACTGTCGCCGTCCAGCGGAACGACTCTCGCTCCGGCGTACAGCCCGCCTAACTGCCTCACGGGCATCAAATACGCCACGTCGCGGTCAAAGCCCACCACCTGGGCTTCAATGGCTTCACCGTCATCCGTTTCGACCAGACAGCGCTGTTCCAGTCTGAACTTACAGCCAACGGCCTGAAGCATCAGGCCGTTGACTTTGACCAACCGCCCGGTAACCCGGGCAATCGGAATGGATGACATGGAGGCGATAGCATCATTCAAACGATCATGAAATGCACCGTCACTCACTGATACTCTCCGCCGTTTCTGCTGTTGCGGCATGACTGGTTTCAGCCGCCGGATTCTCCAGCAAGTGCTCGCGCAGCGTTTCCATACAGGCTTCCAGTCTGGCATCACTGCTGGCATCGGCTTCTGCATGGTCCGTTACCAGCTGAACGCCGCCGACAGGCATTTCTTTGTTCGCGACCAGTTTCCAGCTCGGGTGCAGGGTCGGACTGAGATTGGTAATACGCTCAAGATCCTGCGGATTAAGATTGATCACCACCTTGTCGCTGTTACCCGGCATGCTGTCTAACGTTTCTTCCACCAGCGCCAGAATTTGCTGCGGCATCAGTGTCAGCTCCGCGCGAATAACCTGCTGGGCAACTTTCTGCACCAGGGAACAAATCTGCTCGCGCTGAGCATGTTCCCGCTCATCCTGCCATTGCTGAATATGCGCCTGCAGTGCCTGTACCGGCGCAATGGCAGATTCATATTTTTCGCGGCCCTGGCTTTCGCCTTTGCTGTATCCCTGCTGAAAACCGTCTTGCTGACCTAAGGTAAAGCCTTGCTGACGACCCTGCTCAACACCCTGACGCAAGCCTTCTTCATGGCCCCGCTGCAAGCCTTGCTGAAACCCTTCTTCCAGCTGTTTTTGCAAAGCGGCCTGATGTTCTTTGGTATTGAACTCCGCCTGGGCGACATAATTGTCTGCATCCTGTGCACCACCTTCGTGCTGTACAACAGGCTTCACCATGGGCGGAAAGCGGTGTGAGCGGTATTCACCAGGATTCAGCTGCATCACTTTTACTGAACGCATCACTTACTCCACTGTTTGTTCCTGATACAAGCTCAGCTCGATCTCACCGGCATCGGCCAGTTCACGAACCACTTGCATAATATCCTGGCGGGCTTTCTCAACCCGGGATAATGGCATCGCACCACGCATGGCCATTTCATCATCCAGCGAGTTGGCCATACGCTGTGGCATGGACTGTTTGATGGCCATTTGCAGCTTGAGCTCTGCCCCTTTCAGCGCGGTTGCCCACAGGTCGAGCGGAATTTCCTGGATCAGGCGATCCATCGTTGCTTCACGCTGACGGGAAAGGATCACGAAGTCGAACATATTTTCTTCGATTTCGCTGACCACTTTTTCGTCATGCAGTTTCAGCATTTCCATCAGCTGAGCACGATCACCCTCAAAGCGGTTAATAATGTCGGCAGCCTGCTTGGCACCCAGCACCGATGCGCCCTGACCGCCCGAAACCTGCTGGATACAGCGGTCGATCAGCAGATGCAGATCTTTGGCGATCTCATGATCGATTTCGCTCAGGCGGGCGACGCGGTAAATCAGTTCATCATGCTGCTCTGACGGCAGTTTCGCCAGCACCTGAGACGAAGTTTCCGGCGGCAGATAAGCCAGGAAAATGGCCTGCATTTGCGGGTGTTCCTGACTGATAAATTTTGCGATAACGTCAGTATCGACCCACTGCAGGCGCTGCATGTTATTGCGCAGCTCATCGCCATAAATACTGTTCAGTACACCTTTGGCAAGATCATTGCCCAGGGCTTTCGACAGTGTGTTCGACAGATAATCTTTCGACGCGCCGCGAATACCACTGTGGTCACGAAAATCATCGAAAAACCGCTGAATAACGACCTTGGCGTTCTCACTTTTGATGCCAGTGAGTTTCGCCATGGATCGGGTGACGCGTTGTACTTCATCGCGGGAGAAATAACGCAGAACCTGAGCGGCTGCATCCTCTCCCATGCCCAGCAAAACCAGCGCTGTTTTATCCACGCTGCTTAAGGTTTGCATGTCTGCCGGATTAGTTGTCTCGGTTGTGCTCATTTCCATTTACCCATTGTTTGAGGACTTCAGCAACGCGCTGCGGTTCTTCGCTGGCAATTAATGTCAGATGTTTCAGTTGGATGTGCAAAGGCGAACCTGAAGGCGGCAACATCATCTCAGCATCTGCATCCAGTCCGTTGGTGGTATTGCTCAGGCCTCTGTCGGACAGACGTCGGTTGAGTTCATTCTCTTGCGCCTGCTCATCAAGCTCTTTACTCAGAATATTGTCTGGCAAAGTGGCAATGTCCATTTCCTGTCGTGTTTTGTCCACACCGGTCAGGTGGCGAATCAAAGGACGCAGGACAAAGAAGATCATCGCCAGTCCCAGCAAACCACCAATGATGTAACGCAATGGCTGCTGCAATGCTGTATCCTGCCACCACGGCATAGGAGCAACAGGTTCAATGTTGACCGGGGTAAAGTTGAAGCTCATCAGGCTCAGGCTGTCGCCACGCTCGGCATTCAGACCGACTGCTTCAGAGATCATCTGGCTGATTTCGGCTTTCTGTGCCTCATCCCACACGGCACCGTCCGGCGCAACGGCATTGTTCAGCAACACAGACACATTCAGTTTCCTGATTTGCCCCTGCTGAAACTGGGTATGCCTGACACTGCTGCCTAACGCATATTGACGATTGACTTCAGAGCGCTCACTGGTGTTCTTCGGTGCGTCACCTTCACCGTCTTCTTCCACGGTTGGTGGCTGATTGCTCAGTGAACCCGGCACACCTAAGGCAATTTTATCGGTTGAGTTGTTTTCAATACTGTGTTCTGAACGGACAACCGGATTGTCATCCACCATTTCACGGGTTTCTTCAATGCGGCTGAAATCCAGATCAGCGGCGACCTGCACCCGGAAGTTGCTCGGGCCGAGAACCGGAGTCAGCATGTCAGAAGCACGCTGAATCACCTGCTTCTCCAGATTCTTCTGGTACTCCAGATATTTGGTGTTCATTCGGCCGGACGTTTCCGAGCCGATATCGGCACTCAGTAAACGACCGAACTGATCCACCACTGAAACATGCTCAGCCGTCATGCCGGTGACACTGCCCGACACCAGATTGACAATAGCTTCCACCTGTTCAGGTTTGAGATCTTCACCCGGCTTAAGCTCCACCATGACAGAGGCCGTGGTCTTCTCTGTGTTCTGGCGCACAAACAAGGTTTGACGGGGAATAGCCAGATGCACACGGGCGTTATTGACGGCATTCAGGGAAATGATGGTACGGGCCAGCTCTCCTTCCAGACCGTGACGGTAACGTGCGGTTTCCATAAACTGGCTGGTACCCAAAGCAGAATCGGTCTGAAGTGTTTCCAGACCGGTCGGCAGTTTGGCTTTTACGCCTTTGGCGGCCAGTAACATACGGACCTCAGCGACTCGGCCGTCTTCGACCAGCACCTGACCGTTAGTTTCCTGTAAGCGGTATGGAATGCCTTCCGCTTCCAGTACCGAGATAATCTCGCTGGTATCAAAGCGCTCCTGCTGGCTGTAAAGCGGGCGATAACTTTGTGTCGACGTCCAGAGTGCAACCACTATGATAGCTGCAACCACAGCCGCCAGCGCAGCAGACAACACAAGATTACGCTGGCTGCTGTACCAGGCGCGTTTAGCCCGCTCCAGCAGTGAATTATCAGAACGGTTGGCAGCAGTCAGTTCCGCTGCCGCTGCTTGAGTAATCATGGTCATAATTTACACCGGCATCTTCATTACATCTTCAAACGCACCGACCACTTTGTTTCTTACCTGCATCAAGGCAGAAAAAGACAAACTGGCCTTCTGACTGGCAATCATCGCGCCAACCAGATCATCACTTTTTCCGGTTTCAACCGCCGTCATTTTCGCATTCGCAGCGGCCTGATGGCCGTTTACCAGGTCAAGCACTTGTGTCATGGCAGAAGAAAAAGCAAGTGGTTGAACCTGTTGGTCTAAAGGATTGGCTTTCACAGTGATGTTCTGTTCAGCCTGAGCTTGCATGAGCTGCATTTTATCCAGCATTAATTGCTGGGCGGTGGTCGTCTGCGTCAAATTCGTCGCAAGCATATTTGTGTCTCCTGATCGTTAGGCTGCTGAGCCAATTTGTGAAATATCAATGCCTTGCTCACGCATTGCCGCCAATTTGTAACGTAAAGCCCTTGTCGTCACACCCAGAGCTTTTGCCGTGAGTGTTCTGTTACCCTCATGCTGTTTCAGCACGTCCAGCACATACTGGTATTCAGCCTGTTTCTTCGCACCAATATGGCCCTGTTCTGTTCCTGCGCTGCCCGCTGATGCAGGCATATATTCAGGTTTAATCGCCTGAATTTTGCTGCTGTCTACCGGCAGCATAAGATCCTGGGAGGTCACGAAATCGCCGTGTCTCATTACCAGTGCCCGCTGGATAATGTTTTCCAGCTCGCGGATATTGCCCGGCCAGTGGTACTGCATCATCATCTGCTGAGCATCTGCGGATAACTGGCAGGCACTGCCTTGCTGATATTTAGCGATGAAATAATCGGCCAGCGGAAGAATATCCTCAGGACGCTCGCGAAGCGGAGGCCAGTGCAGCGGTAACACATCCAGACGGTAATAAAGATCTTCCCTAAATACCCCTTCCTGTACAGCGACACGAAGATCTTTATTGGTGGCGGCTATCACCCGGATATCAAGCTTGATGGTTTTATGGCTGCCCACACGCTCAACTTCGCGCTCTTGCAGCACACGCAATAATTTGGCTTGCAGCGCCGGCGACATTTCAGCAATTTCATCCAGCAAAATGGTGCCGCCGTTCGCTTCTTCGAACTTGCCGCTCTGACTGCCGGTTGCCCCTGTAAAGGCCCCTTTCACATGGCCAAACAAAACGGCTTCAAGCATGGATTCCGGGATAGCAGCACAGTTCACCGCGACAAACGGCATCTTGCTGCGCGGTGACTGCTGGTGAACATAGCGCGCCAGCACTTCTTTGCCTGTCCCTGATTCGCCGGTGATCAGCACACTGGCGTGGGTACAGGCTGCACGGTGGGCCAGTTGCAGAATCTGCTTGCTGCGCCAGGATTGCGCCACTATGTCAGACATGGGTTTCTGCAGTGCTTCCACCCGGGCAATCAGGCTTAACAACTGGCTGGGTTCGAACGGTTTTAACAAATAATCCGTCGCACCGGCCTTCATCGCTTCCGCCGCCAGCAAGCCTTCGTGCTGATCGACAATCGCAATGGCAATCCGGCGCTGCTGAGTGTCCGCCACTGTCTGGCTGTAGCGAACCCATTCTGTCAGTGACATATCCGGCAGCGAGGAGCTGACCAGAGTGATCGCTGCCCGGCGAGACTGCAAACCGGCCTTGCCGGAGGTCAGGTAATCCACCTGATAGCCCGCCTGCTCCAGCACCTGAATCACTTGCTGGGCCTGCTGCCTGTCCGGTTCAATGAACTGAATTGTCTTCGTAATCATTACTGAACCCTGCTTTCATCATTGTTGCCAGCACGCATAACACGCACTGTTACCCGACGATTTAACGCTTGTCCTTTCGCCGTTTCGTTATGGGCGATCGGATAGCGGGAACCATGTGCCCTGATTTGAATCAAGCTGTCTTTCACACCGGCTTCCCGGAGAAAACTGGCCACATCATCGGCACGCACTTTGGATACCTGAACATTGCCCAGCTTTGAACCGACATTATCTGAGTGACCGTCAATCAACACTTGATTGACTGACGTATCCAGACGGATGTATTCAGCCAGTTTTAACAGCGTTTCTTTTTGCTCCGTGGAAACTGTGCGTTGTCCCAAATCAAACTGAAACACCAGGTCACGCGCCTGTTTGTACGACATGGCCGGCAAGCGGGAACGACAGCGCGTAAAGTCAGCCAGTGCCGGTGCCATATTGACACTCGATAACAACAGATCGACCGGAGTATTGTTGTTCTGATAAATCATCGCCACCCGCGCCCACTGCCCTGCTGTCATACCGTCCAGCAGCGCATCGACCGCCTGGGTGAACCTCACTTCAGTCGGGCTGACCTGCTTACCCGGGCTCAGTGATGTCTGCTTAGGCGTCACCACCCAAGGGCCATCCTGCAGATACAGACCTGCAGACTGAAACTGAACCACAGGTCGCATAGGCTTCACTTTCAGCGACAGATTTTCCCCGGCATCCGCAATAAAGCTCACCTGACCGAAATTATCCACCTGCTGATTTAATGAGCAGTGAAATTTGTCGCCTTGGTATTTCCACTCGACAAGATCCATCGGTGTTGAAACAAGCTTTGCTTCAACCGAACCTGCCGCAAGAGCAATAAATAAGAATGTGTATTTCTTGAGAAATGAAATTAACATTTTTACCCTTCTCAGATTTTGGAAAAAAACCAAAATTCATTTTTTAATCATAATATCCAACTTAGCCACAAAATATTAAACAGCCAAATTGGTTTGTTGTTTCTATATATTTGTTTCTTGCTCAAAATCACTTTAATAAAATAAAGGTGATCTTGATTCAATTTATATTTGACGCCACCCTGACACAAATTTGACACCGTACCGCCATTCTATCCGTCAGAATGATTTTTTTGATATGGCTTCAAAAACAGCAACTTGTGGCAAGCAAAACCTAACAAAACACTGGGTATTTCAAAGGCGGCCATAAAAGTCTCATCAATTCATATATAAGAAAACCCTATAAATGAAGATATAATCAACATGTGGACTAACATCACAAATTCAAAATCAATAACTAAAACACAGGAATTAGCTCAGGCTAGACTTAGCGAAACTAATAGTGGTTTTACCAAAATAGAAGTAAATTAAATTCGCAACAGTTAATAAGTTGCATATGAGTTCTGACGGATATGCCAATATGAAAAAAATTGAGTTAAACAGTGCTCAACATTTCCCCACACTGAACGTTGAACATTTAGGGCGCCCAATCCATGTCATCCGGGAAGAGTTGCAGAAAATCTTCTCGCAGGCAGATTCGTCAATTACCCAGGATTTACAACGCTGGGTGAAAGACAAAAATCTGACCATTAAGCTGGCTGACATTCAACTCTCCAACCGGGATGCCACGGATCAAAGCAACAATGCCTCTGTCATTCGCCATGAAGCCGGAGGGCTGATTGAAGCGCAACTGGATACCCAGTTGTTACTGGCGCTGTCGGATAAATTTTACAACGCCGATATCGATCGCAGCGATGCCGGTTACGCGAATTCGACGCTGACAGCCAGTGACCTGCGTCTTCAGCAGCGATTACTGCAACGTATTTGTTCACTGGTTGCCGATGAGAAGGCGTGGCAACTGACCGATGATGGCATGACTTACGGTGTCGGCTTACTGGCCACTTTCACTGTGAGCTACCGTAAAAAAGTGGCGGCGTTCCGCCTGTACTTCGATGAAAACATGCTTCAGGTACTGATGGATGATATGGCGTTCCAGACCAACCATCACCTGAGCGATGATTTCAGGCTCGCGCTGGAGAATACGCCGGTTCAGCTTCATGCCACGCTTTGCCAGAAAAAAATGCCGCTGGATGATGTGCTCAAGCTGCGTCCTGACGATGTGCTGAACATTGATCTCCTCACCAATGTGCCGGTGCGTATCGGACAGGAACATTTATTTAACGGATGCGTGGCCGACAAAGACGGCCAGCTCGTCCTGATTCTTAAAGATAAATAACACTATTACAGGATTGAAACATGACTGATTTGAATGAGATGACAGACGTAAACGCATTCAGCGAAGACGATCTGAACTTTGATGATCTGAATTTGGACCAGCTGGATGATGATATTGAAACCGAGCAGGATTCAGCTGCTTCGCCCTTTATTCCCTATGACGACGTGCCTTCACGCGATATCAATTTCTTCAAGAAAATCCCCGTCACTGTCACGCTGGAAGTGTCCAGTACCGAAGTCTCGCTGGGCGAACTGATGAAAGCCGGTGAAGGCAGCGTGATTGAGCTGGATAAGCTCAACGGCGAACCACTGGATGTCAAAGTCAATGGATCGCTGATGGGCCATGCCGAGGTTGTGGTGGTCAATGATAAATATGGTCTGCGCCTGATCGACATCGTGGATTCGCCGCTTAACTCCGTGGAATCCTGATGATGCTCCGCAGTACCTGTCACCGAATAGCCCGCACAGGCGGGCTATGTATCACCGGTTTTCTCGTCTTTCTTCTGTCTTCACATCCGGTATTTGCGGCTGAAAGTGGCGGCCTGACACTGATGACAGTGTCTGATGGTGCCGCCAACCAGGAATACAGCGTCAAGCTGCAGGTGCTGCTGTTAAGAACGCCGCTCGTTCAGATTTTTGCCCTGTTGCTTCAGAGCCTGTGAAGCCGGTGCCGATTCA
>NZ_JASJOJ010000023.1:0-71354 GCF_038519165.1 Photobacterium sp. SP02 | reverse complement strand
CTTCGATCAAGAGCTTCTCCGAAGATAACCCCATCAATTACTCTTCGACGGCACAGGCGAAGCCTCCGACATTCCGTTTCCTGGTTCACCTTACGATAAATGAATAGCAAACTCTTCATCATACCCATGATTTGCAGCCTGTTTACAGGCTGTTCAGTCACTTCAGTACCTATTACCTCGATTGGCACGGCAGGCAGTACTTCCGGTTACCATAGTATTAGGGTAATGAATGTAAAAGATACGACAGGTGCAAATGCAGGTTTTGGGTATGGTGCAGTAAGCAGTTACAGTGGAAAAAGTGCAGATATTGGTGCTATCGGTACACCTGAAAAAATCACAGGATTTTGGGCTAAATACAATATAGAAGAAAATAAATTCTTAGCGTTTTACAATATAAATAAACAAATAGACAGTGAGCTTGCAGGGCTGAAAATTAATGCTCTCCGCAAATATGACAAGAGCTTTAAAACCGCAAATACTTCAATGCAATTAATTGTAGACGGCCCGCGCGTTCGCCTTCTTTACACAATGAATTGCTTTTCAAAACTGGATGACTGCACGCCAAGAAAAAACGCTGACCCCAATGGTTGGATTGTTCGCTCTCCGGATGACACCACCGAAGTAGTCGTACTCTTCGACGGCATTGGCGAAGCCTCCGATACTCCGTTTCCTGGCTCACCGTACGATAAATGAATGACAAACGCTTCATCATACCCATTATTTGCAGCCTGTTTTCAGGCTGTTCAAACACCTCAGCACCTATTGCCTCGATTGGAAATGCCGGAAGTACAACTGGTCCGCATATTATTAAACGGATGACTGTGACCGATACAAATGGCGGCCGGACAAATTTTGCTTATGGTGCAGTTAGTAGTTACCAAGGTAAAAGTGCAGACATTGGATCAATTGGTATACCCAACTTCATTCAAGGGTATTGGTCAAAAGGCTGGGATAGCTATGAAAAGTACTACCATATTACGGCATCAATCGACAGTAAACTGGCAGAAAAGAAAATCAGCACATTAAGAGACTATTACAAGAATCACGGGGATTATCTGGCAGCTATGGTACTTACTGTTGATGGCCCGCGTGTTCGTCTCATTTACACATTGAGCTGTTATGCAAAATTTGATGACTGCACCCCCAGAAAGAACGCTGACCCCAATGGTTGGATTGTTCGCTCTCCGGATGACACCACCGAAGTAGTCGTACTCTTCGACGGCATTGGCGAAGCCTCCGATACTCCGTTTCCTGGTTCACCTTACGATAAATGAATAGCAAACTCTTCATCATACCCATGATTTGCTGCCTGTTTACAGGCTGTTCAATCACTTCAGTACCTATTACCTCGATTGGCACGGCAGGCAGTACATCCGGCGATCACAGCATCAAACGGATGTACATCAAAGATACACGTGGTGGGGGAGCCAGTTTTGCTCATGGTGCAGTAAGTAGCTATTCGGGAGCTAGTGCAGATATCGGCAGTATTGGAATTCCTAAATACATTGACGGGTATTGGGCCAAATATCATGCTGACGAAGATGAATTGATTAATTTTTATCGCATCTCTTCACCCGTTGACAGCAATCTGGCCAAGCAAAAAATTGAAACACTGCGTAATTACTACAAAAACCATAAGACATTTAATACAACACTACACTTAATTGTAGACGGCCCTCGCGTTAGACTGTATTACACAATGAATTGCTTTTCTTATCGTATGGACTGCAGCCCGAAAGAAAATGCTGACCCCAATGGCTGGGTTATCCATCAGTCAAATGATGCTACCCAGGTAGTGCTGCTCTTCGACGGCACTGGCGAAGCCTCCGATACTCCGTTTCCTGGTTCGCCATATGACAAATAAAAACACCATTAAACATTCATTCACTAAGCTGTCGCCTATCTGAAAGAGCTGATTACAGTGTTAACCGTTTCATCACGATCTTGTTTTCTTACTTAAAGGTACAAAATGAACTCATCTTTAAAGCCAACCAAAGCGTTCGTGTTCACATCGTGGGCGGCACTCGCGATTGCACTATGTGCCTATGCCGTCGGATTACTGAATGCCGATCTTCAGCTCAATGAAAAAGGCTACTATCTTGTTGTCATGCTCTTTGGCCTGTTCAGCGTGATCACTTTACAAAAGACGGTACGGGATGAAATGGAAGGCATTAAAGTCACCAGCGCATATAAAATGCTGGTGATTGCCTGTGTGGCTATCGCCTGTGTGTTAATGGTCATTGGTCTGTGGAACGCCGATACACTGGCACTGAATGAAAAAGGCTTTTTTGCCATTGCATTTGTGCTCGGGCTGTTCAGCGCAATTGTGACTCAGAAAAATGTCCGTGATCTCTCTTATTTTGAACAAGAAACGCCTCATAACATTGCAAGTTCACCTTCAACGGAAACTGCCGATACTGCATCAGAAAAGCTGTAATAGTCTGTCTCTCAACTCTATCCCTCCCTGTCACGATCACAGGCAGCCCTCATGGCTGCCTGTGTTGTTTGCTGGGTTTAGCTTCGTGACATTTTGGCCACACTCGCTGTATGCTTGCCTGACTCTTACATGTAGATGGATTTTCGTCAGGGACACTTATGGATATTGATGCGCTGCGCAGCTTTCTCGCTTTTATCGATACAGGGAGCTTCACCCGGGCAGCAAAACAGACCTTCAGAACACAGTCTGCTATCAGTATGCAGATGAAAAAACTGGAACAGGAATTAGATAAATGCCTGTTTCAGCGTGAAGGTCGTCAATTGGTGCTGACTCACGAGGGGCAACAATTAGCAAGCTATGCCCGCCGCTTGTTAAGCCTGCATGACGAGGCAGTGTCCAGCCTGAAGTCGAATACTGACACCCAGCCTTTGCTGATCGGTTGCCCGGATGATTATGCTGAAACCTTGCTGCCACACCTTGTCTTCCTGATCCGCGAGCAACTTGGTCCGGTTCAGATACATGTCACCTGTGCGTCCAGCGTGCGTTTAAGGCAACTGATGGATAAAGGCGAATTAGATGCCGCCATGCTGACACGCCACCCGGACTCGGAAGAAGGGCACTTTCTGATGCATGATCAGGGAGTGTGGTACGGCACATCGCAAACCGATTTACTTCATCGTCGTCCACTGCCCATTGCGCTTTTCCAGGCAGATTGTAAATTTCATGCGGCGGCGTTGGATGGTTTGATGAAACAGGAAATCAGCTTTGATCTGATCAGTTGCAGCAGCAGTGCAACAGCACAACGCGGTATGGTGCGGGCCGGACTGGCTATCGGGGCAATGGCACGAAGCAGTATGGCGCCGGATTTACGGGTCCTCAATGCCGATTGGCTGCCATCGCTGCCGAATATTGATATCGTGCTGGCGCTGGCATCCCGGTCACAGTCCCGACTGACGGCCCAGCATGCAAAGTCGATCAGTCATGCATTTCAGCGTAATCCGCCCGTGATTCCATGTGATTCACAGCCGATGGACAAACCTCACGGAATCACAATGATGAAAACTGCAATCAAATGTGAATAGCACTCGCCTGCCGGTTTATTTTGTGGCATTGTCCCGCGACAGAGATCTGCCTACGCACTAATCCGAAGATATTAAAACTATGCCCGATACCCAGCCTAAATGGATGTCACTACTGACTAAAATCACTGTTTACCTGTCGCTGCTGATGCTGGTCATTGGTGGCGGACTCGCCTTGTACGCCATCGTGTACGGCCCCTAGTTTATTGACAATACTTTACGGGCCAGGAATTGACGGGCCAGTGATGGCCCGTATTGCCTGAAGCCTTAGTCAAACAGAAAAACGCTGACTACATTCTCATACCGCCATCCACTTCCAGCACCCGTCCGGTGAAATAGTCATTTTCCAGAATAAATTTCACCGCATGAGCAATTTCTTTGGCCTGACCAACACGCTTTAACGGGATCATTTTCTCAAGCCTGTCTATCGCTTCCTGCGGCATTTGATCAGCCATTGCCGTTCTGACGACTCCCGGCGCGATAGCCGCGGCGCGAATGCCATAACGTCCCAACTCTTTTGCCCAGCAAACAGCCATAGTAGCTACTGCGGCTTTAGAAGCAGCATAGTTGGTCTGACCAAAATTTCCGGCTCTGGCGACACTGGAAATGTTAATAATCACCCCTGGCCGCTGTGTCTGGATCATACGGGCTGCAGCTTCCCGCCCACAGAGAAAAGTCCCTGTACTGTTAACTGTCATCACGGCATTGAACTGCTCAAGGGACATTTTCGTTACTTCGCCCTCTTTCACTTTTACCAGCAAACCGTCACGCAAAATACCGGCATTGTTCACTAAACCATCCAGCTGACCAAAATCATCAATGATCTGATCGAATACCCGCTCGACCTGGTTTTCCTGGGTAACATCCACTTCATAGGTCAACGCTTTGCTGCTTAACATCTGGCATTGAGTTCGCGTCTGCGCGAGACCTTCCTGGTTGAGATCGATCAAAGCCAGGTCAGCACCGGCCTGAGCCAGCGTCACGGCCATCATTTGCCCTAACCCCTGACCAGCACCGGTGATTGCAATCACAGCATTTCGTAGATCCATACTGATCTCCTTGCACTTTAATGTTGTTTGACTTCACCGTGATAAAACTCAAACAGGCTGGAAAAGTCGCGCTGTTCATTGCCGTTCGCATTATGAAACGCATACAGATTGCGAGCCAGTGCTCCCATTGGCACAGACGTCTGACTTTGCAGTGCGGCATCCATGCCTAATCCCAAATCTTTGAGCATCAGTTTACTCATAAACCCAGGCTGATAGCCTTTACTGGCAGGTGCATTGTCCATCACCCCAGGACAAGGGTTGTAAAGCTCCAGTACCCAGTTACGGCCGGAGCTTTGCAGCATGATGTCCGACAACACCTTGGGATCCAGTCCGTTTTCCATACCCAGATTAATCGCTTCACAGGCGCCTGCCATTTGGACGGCCAGCATCAGGTTATTGCAGATTTTCGCCATCTGACCGGCGCCGGCAGGCCCCGCATGGAAGATGTTTTTCCCTACATGCTGCAGAACCGCTTCGGCGCGATGAAAAGCTGAATCCGTTCCACCGACGATGAATGTCAGCGTACCGGCTTCTGCACCGGCAACACCGCCAGAGACGGGAGCATCGACAAACTCCAGCTGATGCTGCTGGGCATGGCTGGCCACTTCTTTTGCCGTTGCGGGATCAATGGTGGAAGAGTCAATCAGAAAAGTGCCGGATGAAACCAGATTGAGCAGGCCGGCTTCTGGCTGTCCTTTTGGCCCCAGGTAGACATCATGGACATGCTGACCTGCCGGCAGCATGGTGATCACGGTATCCGCTCCGGTCACAGCTTCTTTTAAAGAGGACGCCACTCTGGCTCCCTCTTTTTCCAGCTTACGAGCCGCGTCTGTATTGATATCGTAAACATTGACGTGATAACCCGCGCTGAGTAAATTCCTCGCCATCGGGCTGCCCATGTTGCCTAATCCAATAAATGCAATTGCTGCCATAACACACTCCTGTTCAGACTCTGTAATCCCGGGTCTATGCGTAGGGTGCAGGTATTACTCTGCGCCTAAGTCGCGCAGCGGGTGATCATCATCACTCCACATGGGTGCAAAAAGATCATCAATCACGCTGCTATCTACTGCCGACACATTGGGAAAAATCCATTTCGGTTCGCCGCACTTATCAATCAATCGCGCCCGGACGCCTTCCTGAAACTCGCCCAGCATGCCGCAGCGAACAGACAAACCAAGCTCAAGACGGAAACAATCAGCCAGAGAAAGGGCTTTGTAGTCCGTCATTTGCCGATAGCAAATATGCGCCGTTACCGGACTGCCCTGTTTCAGAGTTGATTTCGCGGTTTCCAGCCAGGTACCTAAGCCGTCAATGGCCTGAATTTGCTGACAGATTTCATTCAGATCGCGACCTACGCTGGCAGCCTGAATCTGAGGAAAATACGGGATCATCTGGCTGGGCGGCCATGCTGGTTTCGCGGCTTCCGCTAATTGACTCAAACACGCTGTGACCGCCTGATCTGACTCCCCAGCCTGCTGCCAGTCAATCGCCTGCAAACCGGAAAGCACGGCCTGTTTGTGCTCAGACAATAAAATATAATCCGCCATTTTCAGATCGAGGGCATCGCTGGCATTCACACGTGCCCCCGTCAGCCCCAAAAACAGGCCAATGCCGGGAGGTAACTGATTCAGAAACCAGGTGCCACCAACATCCGGATACAAGCCAATCGTAACTTCCGGCATCGCCAGTAGGCTGGTCGGCGTCACTACCCTGTGGCTCGCCCCCATATACAGGCCGATTCCGCCGCCCATCACAATGCCTTCACCCCATACGATGAGCGGCTTTTTGTACTGATGGATCTGATAATCACAGCGATACTCAACACTGAAATACTCAGTCAGAAAAGCTTCAGGCGATGCGCCGCTCTCGCCGGCCTGCTTGTGGGCATCGGCTTCAATCATGGCATGGTACATGGCGCGCACGTCACCGCCGGCGCAAAAGGCTTTGCTGTGCTCGCTGTGAAGAAAAACACACGCGATATTGCTGTCATTTTCCCAGTCAGCCAGTTGAATGCTTAACTGCTTGAGCATAGGCAGTGTCAGTGCATTCAGCGCAGCGGGGTTTTCCAGCGCCGCGACACCAATGCGGGAGCCGTCTGCACATTCCAGCTCGTTAAATTTGATTGTTCCTGTCATGCTATCTCCATTCATGAATTCTCCATTCATGATCTTTTCATCCTGCGTGTCTGCCAGAACCATTGTGGCGACACGACAACCAGTCTTTCTGTATTATTCGTTTTTCCAGACAGGTACACGTTTCTCCAGAAACGCATTCACCCCTTCTTGTTGATCGGCGGTATCAAACAGGCGGACAAAACGCTCCCTTTCCTGAATCAGCCCCTGATGTAAAGGCGCAAACCTTGCCTGCTGTATCAAGGCTTTACAGGCTGTAACTGCGGTAGGTGACTGGTTAGCCACTTCCGCCGCCAGTTTCATTGCCGTCTCCAGCCCTTGTCCTGACGCCACCACTTCTTCAACCAGACGAATGTCCAGCGCCTGCGAGGCCCCAACCCGCTCACCACACAAAATCATACGTTTTGCCCAGCCTTCACCCACCAGCCAGGCCAGGTTCTGCGTACCACCAGCGCAAGGAAGCAGGCCAACACTGGCTTCAGGTAATGCCATCACCGCATGGGCCTCAGCAATGCGGATGTCACAGGCTAACGCCACTTCAAGGCCACCGCCCATTGCATAACCGTTAATCGCAGCAATCGAGACACCCCGGTAGGACGACAAGGTTTCAAAGGCCTGACCGAAGCAATAGGCCATGTCAGCCGCCACGCCTTTATCGCCGCTGGCAAAGAGTTTGAGATCGGCACCGGCAGAAAAGAATTTCTCACCTTTTCCCGTCAGCACCAAGGCATAAATGGATTTGTCTGCATTGAGTGCTTCGACCAGAGATTTCAGCTGATGAAGACTGTCTGCCGTCCAGGTGTTAGCTGGCGGATTATTCATGGTCAGTACCGCAACATGGCCATCAATCGTCACCTCAATCGGGCCGCCTGTTTGTGTCAGTGGGTGCATCATCCCGCCCTCTTTTTCTTTAATTGCGTACTCTGTAATTGAGTGGTTTGGGTAATTTTTGCCTGTGGACTGAGCGCAACGATTCAAAGCAGTGCAGTATCGTCGTTCAATAACCGGCGCGCGATGATCAAGCGCATGATTTCATTGGTTCCTTCCAGAATCTGGTGTACCCGCACATCGCGAAAATGGCGTTCAATCGGATACTCCTGGATATAGCCATAGCCGCCATAAAGCTGCAGTGCCTGATCACAGACCGCAAAACCCACATCGGTTGCAAAGCGTTTTGCCATGGCGCAATAGGCCGTCGCTTCCGGATCGCCGCGATCCAGCTTGCTGGCGGCATATCGCACCAGTTGACGGGCCGCCACCAGTTCAGTCGCCATATCGGCCAGTTTGAATTGCAGGGCCTGAAAGTGAGCCAGCGGTTTGCCAAACTGTTTGCGCTCTGTCATGTACTGACGGGCCAGATTCAGCGCCTGCTGCGCGGTACCCACGGAGCAGGTTGCTATGTTGATCCGGCCGCCATCCAGGCCTTTCATGGCGAATCTGAATCCCTGGCCTTCTTCACCTAACAGGTAATAGGCCGGAATCCGGACTTTATCGAATGTCACCGCGCGTGTTGGCTGGCTGTGCCAGCCCAGCTTAGGTTCTTTGCGGCCATAACTGATGCCCTCAGCACCGGCCGGCACTATGAACGCCGAGATGCCGTCAGGCCCGGCTTCTCCGGTTCGGGCCATCACAATCAGCAAGTCCGTATCTCCGGCACCGGAAATAAAGGCTTTCGCGCCGGAGATCTCATAATGATCCCCTATACGCACCGCCTTGGTCGTCAGCGATGCCGCATCAGAACCTGCGTTGGCTTCAGTCAGACAATAAGATCCGAGCCATTCACCGCAGCTCAGTTTCGCGCAGCATTCAGTTCTGGCCTGATCGGTCGCGAAACTGGCGACCATCCAGCTCACCATATTGTGTATCGTCATAAACGCTGTGGTTGAGGTGCAGCCCATTGCCAATTGCTCAAAGATGACGGAGGCATCCAGCCGATTCAGCCCCATGCCACCTTGCTCCGGCGGTGTATACAGGCTGAGAAATCCCATTTCACCGGCCTGACGCAACACATCCTTGGGGAAGGTAGAGGTTTCGTCCCAGCTGGCTGCCATAGGTAATAACTGCTCCCTGGCAAACTGACGGGCAGCGTCTTCAAAGGCACGCTGATCTTCATTGAGTTCAAAATCCATCGCTCACTCCGGCACAGGTAGTCATCAATGATCCATATTTATGGTCAGGTTAGGTCCTTTCGGGATGTCGTCATCAAACCACCGCGCTGTCACCGTTTTGGTCTCGGTGTAAAAACGGACGGCCTGCTTGCCATAAGCATGTAAGTCACCATAGAAACTGCCGCGCCAGCCCGTGAATGAAAAGAAAGGCAATGGCACAGGAATCGGCACATTGATACCCACCTGACCGACCTGAATCTCATGCTGAAACTTGCGCGCCGCCGCGCCGTTGGCGGTGAAAATAGACGTCCCGTTTCCGTATGGGTTGTTGTTGATGAGCGCAATGGCGTCTTCAAGCGAACCCGCTTCGACACAGACCAGCACAGGACCAAAAATTTCCTCGCGGTAAATGCTCATCTCCGGGGTGACGCCACTGAATAGCGTCGGCCCGACCCAGTTACCATTCGGGTAATCTTTCACTGTGCATTCAGTACCATCCAGTTCACACACCGCCCCTTGCGCTTTGCCTTCCTGAATCAGTCGCAGTACCCGTGTTTTGGCCTCCGCACTGATCAGTGGGCCGTAAGCAGCATCTTCTTCATCCCAGCCGCCGGGCTTCATGGCTGCCATGGCTTCTTTCAGTTCAGGAATCCAGGCTTTTGCGCCGTCAACAAACACGGCAACCGAAATTGCCATACATCGTTGACCGGCCGCCCCGACGGACGCCCCCACCAGATTGTTGATCACCTGTTCTTTGTTCGCATCAGGCATGACAACCAGATGGTTCTTTGCACCCGCGAACGCCTGAACACGTTTCAGGTTGTGCGTGCCGGTTTGATAGATATAGCGGGCGACCGGCACTGAGCCGACAAAAGACACAGTACGGATATCCGGATGCTCCAGCAGATGATCAACCTGGGCTTTGCGGCCATGTACGACCTGCAGCACACCGGGAGGCGCGCCGGCTTGTTCGAACAATTCAGCCAGCCTGACTGATGTCAGAGGCACCTGATCGGAAGGTTTAAGTATGAAGGTATTACCGGCAGCAATAGCCAACGGAAACATCCACAGCGGGATCATGGCCGGGAAATTGAACGGCGTGATACCGCTGCAAACACCCAGTGGCTGAATCAGCGAGTAAGTGTCGATGTTAGTGGCAACATTTTCAGAGGTTTCACCCATCATCAGGCTGGCGATGTTTGCCGCCTGCTCAACCACTTCAATCCCGCGCCAGACATCCCCTTTGGCGTCGGCCAGAATTTTGCCGGTTTCACTGGAGAGCAAACAGGCCAATTCATCATGGTGTGCTTTGAGCAGTTGCTGGTAACTCAGCATCAGTCTGGCCCGTTCAGGCACGGGCACAGTTTTCCATTTCTCAAAGGTGGCTTTGGCACTGGCGATGGCTTTATCGATCTCGGATGTCAGTGCGCATGGCAGATGGGCGATGACCTCGTTGGTCGCCGGATTGGTCACATCAATCCATTCATCTGACTGCGACTGGCAAAATTTTCCTTCAATAAACAGAGGTACTTTCTCAATCATTTTCACGTCCTCTCACCTGTCTTTCCATTGCTGGCGTAACCGCTGCCAGGCACGAATAATTACTGAGCCGGTAATTCGATAGCGATCGCTGTGGCTTCCCCGCCACCAATACATAACGAGGCAATGCCTTTGCAGACGGCGCCGTCTTCCTGCTGTTGTCGACGAAGGGCATGTATCAGGCTGACGATGATTCGGGCGCCACTGGCCCCTATCGGATGCCCCAGGGCGCAGGCGCCGCCATGAATATTGACCTTGTCGGCATTTAAATGCAGCTCACGCACCGCAATTTGCGTAACGACCGCAAATGCTTCATTGATTTCCCACAAATCCACCTCATCGACCGACCAGCTCACACGATCCAGCAACTGACGGATGGCGTCTACCGGTGCCAGGGTAAATTCAGATGGCAGGCGTGCATGGGTTGTCTGACCGCGAATGATCGCTATGGGCGATAAACCATGATGGCGGGCAGTTTCACTGTCCATCATCAGCAACGCGGCTGCGCCATCGGCAATGGAGCTGGAATTGGCGGCAGTCACTGTACCGTCTTTGGCAAATACCGGCTTAAGCTGCGGGATTTTTGCCGGATCCACTTCATTGGGGTGCTCATCGGTTTTCACCAGATGCTCCCCGCGACGATCAGCCACCACCACCGGGCAGGTTTCCTGATCAAACCAGCCATGCTCTATCGCCAGACGCGCCCGCTCTACTGACATTGCGGCCCAGTCGTCCATGTCTTCGCGGCTGAATTGCATCGCATCGGCAATCTGCTGGGCATACACGCCCATCAGCTCACCTTCGTAAGCATCCTGCAAACCATCCAGAAAAATGTGGTCTTCCGTTGTCTGATGCCCGAGGCGAAAACCGCCCCTGGCCTGCCGCAGAAGATACGGTGCGTTGGTCATGCTTTCCATGCCTCCGGCCACCGCAGTGTGAATACTGCCGGCACGGATCATATCCGCCGCCAGCATCACGGTTTTCATCCCGGATCCGCACACTTTATTTACCGTCACGCAGCCGGTAGAAATGGGTAAACCGGCATTCAGTGCCGCCTGACGGGCCGGCGCCTGACCACAGCCGGCCGGCAGTACGCAGCCCATCAGCACTTCGTCAATGTTCAGACCATCAGGCTGATCAGGGGCTAATTCATCGGCGAAAATACCAATGCTTTCCAGTGCGCCTTTTATCGCATACGCCCCCAGTGTTGTTGCTGACAAAGAAGAAAACTGCCCCTGAAAACTGCCCAAAGGAGTTCGCTTGGCAGACACTATCCAGACTTCCTTTTCCGGTTGCTGAGACTCGCCGCGTTGGGGTGCGGCTGTCTTGGTGGTGGTTTCCATTACCCGGCTCCACTTTTCTTGACGTTTACGTAAGCATAGCACTAACATTTACGTAAACGTTAAGAAACAAAACAACAACAATGTCACTTCTATTTGGTTGATAGGCGTACAGAATTGTTGCCATGATGCCGGCCAGGCCAGCGTTCTGGCACCACTCTGTGACAGTCGGTTTTTCAGTCCCGCTTAATCCGCAACGAGAGGACAGCAGCGTGGTGAACACCTTTAAGATCAGTGAACTTGCCAAAGAGTTTGGTATCACCACCCGCAGCATTCGTTTTTACGAAGATGTGGGGCTGCTCCAGCCAGACAGAGAAGGTGCCATACGCATCTATCAGCGGCGGGACAAAACACGGCTGAAATTAATTTTACGGGGAAAGCGGCTGGGGTTTTCGCTGGCCGAAATCCGCGAGCTGTTTGACCTGTACGATACCAACCAGAGTGATGGCCAATTGCGGCAAATGATCACAATGATCGACGAAAAACAGCACAAACTTCAACGCCAGTTAGACGACATTAAGGTTGTCATGGAAGAACTGAACGCTGCCAAAAGCCGATGTAAGCTGGCACTGAACGGTAAAGCGAAAGAGAAATAACCCGTTGGCGAACCGCCAACTGAGTATCACGACATCTTGTTGAGAATACAGCTGTTTCTCAGGACAGTCCGGTCGCCGGATTAAGGGAGATCCTATGAAAGACCTGTTTACCCCGCTCAACTTTGGCCTCGGCGAAACGCTGGATATGCTACGCGATCACGTCAACCACTTCGCCGCCGATGCCATTGCCCCCATTGCCGGGCAGATTGACAAAGACAACCAGTTTCCCTCTCACTTGTGGGCGGCTCTGGGTGAGATGGGCTTGCTGGGGGTGACTGTCAGTGAAGAATTTGGCGGTGCCGGTATGGGCTATCTGGCGCATGTGGTCGCCATGGAGGAAATCAGCCGGGCTTCGGCCTCGGTCGGGCTCAGTTACGGTGCGCATTCCAACCTGTGTGTGAATCAGATTTTCCGTAATGGCACCCAGGCACAGAAAGAAAAATACCTGCCTGGCCTCATCAGTGGTGAACAAATCGGCGCTCTGGCAATGAGTGAAGCCAACGCGGGCTCTGATGTGGTCAGCATGCAGCTCAGGGCAGACAAGAAAGACGATCGCTACATTCTTAACGGCAACAAAATGTGGATCACCAATGGTCCGGATGCCCATACCTTTGTGGTGTACGCGAAAACCGATCCCCAGGCAGGCTCGAAAGGCATCAGCGCCTTTATCATAGAACGCGATTTTCCCGGCTTCACCCGCGCCCAGAAGCTCGACAAATTAGGCATGCGCGGCTCCAACACCTGCGAACTGGTGTTCACCGACTGCGAAGTACCGGCGGAGAACCTGCTGGGCCAGCACAACAAAGGCGTCGAAGTGCTGATGAGCGGCCTGGACTACGAACGCGTGGTGCTGGCTGCCGGGCCGCTGGGCATTATGCGCGCCTGTCTGGATGTCTGCCTGCCCTATATCCACGACAGAAAACAGTTCGGAAAATCCATCGGGGAATTCCAGCTGGTACAAGCCAAAATCGCGGATATGTACACGCGTATGAACGCAGCCCGGGCCTATGTTTACACTGTGGCCGCGGCCTGTGATCGCGGTGAAACCACACGCCAGGATGCTGCGGGCGTCATTCTTTACTGCGCTGAACTGGCCACTCAGATGGCGCTGGATGCGATACAACTGCTGGGCGGAAACGGCTATATCAATGAATTTCCAACAGGACGTTTGTTGCGGGATGCCAAGCTGTATGAAATTGGGGCGGGGACATCGGAAATTCGTCGCATGCTGATCGGCCGGGAGTTATTTGAGCAAAGCCGTTAAACAGGATTTTAACGACTATCGCAAAAGACAGTCGCCAGTAAACAGTCACCCGAACACAGCTAACAGGGACAAGGCATCATGGCAATCATAGACAGTCATATCCAGACACATGACTCACAGTTCCGGTACAACCAGCAAGCCATGGCTGAGCTGGTCGATGATCTTCACACGCGCCTTGCCCTTCAGTTGCAGGGCGGCGGCCAGCAAGCACAGGACAGACAAAGAAAAAAAGGCAAACTCCCCGTCAGAGAGCGGATCGACATTTTGCTGGATTCAGGCAGCCCCTTTCTTGAAATCGGCCAGTTTGCGGCCTGGGAAGTCTATGATGAAGCCATACCCTGTGCGGGCGTTGTTGCCGGTATTGGCCGCGTGTCTGGCGCAGATGTGATGATCATCGCCAACGATCCGAGCGTCAAAGGGGGCACTTATTACCCGCTGACCGTGAAAAAGCATTTGCGGGCACAGGAAATTGCCGAACGCTGTCACCTGCCCTGCCTGTACCTGGTCGATTCCGGCGGCGCCAACCTGCCCCATCAGGCTGAAGTCTTTCCGGACAAAGATCACTTCGGGCGGATCTTCTTTAATCAGGCCAGAATGTCGGCCAAAGGGATCCCGCAGATTGCCATCGTCCTTGGCTTGTGTACGGCAGGCGGTGCTTATGTGCCTGCCATGGCCGATGTCGCCATTATGGTGAAAAATCAGGGCACCATTTTTCTGGCAGGTCCGCCATTGGTAAAAGCAGCCACCGGTGAAGATGTCAGCGCGGAAGAACTGGGTGGTGCCGATGTGCACTGTAAAACATCCGGCGTTGCTGATTATTATGCCGATGATGAGCGCCATGCCCTGGCATTAGCCCGACAGGCGGTCGCCAGCTGTCACCGCCCTGTTTCAGTGGCTGAGCAACCAACCTCTGTTCTGCCCCCCCGATACCCTGCCAGCGAGCTCTACGGCATTGTCGGCACCGATCTGCGCAAACAAATTGATGTCCGTGAAGTCATCGCCCGGCTGGTCGATGGGTCAGATTTTGATGAATTCAAAGCCCTGTACGGCGAAACACTGGTCTGCGGTTTTGCGCGTTTACACGGATATCCCATTGGTATTGTTGCCAACAACGGCATTCTGTTTTCTGAATCCGCGCAAAAAGGGGCGCACTTCATTCAGCTATGCAGCCAGCGCAACATCCCGCTGTTATTTCTGCAAAACATCACTGGATTTATGGTCGGAAAAAAATATGAAGCGGAAGGTATCGCCAAGCATGGCGCCAAGATGGTGATGGCGGTGGCCTGTGCCAATGTGCCGAAATTCACTGTCATCATCGGCGGCTCTTATGGCGCAGGTAACTATGGCATGTGCGGCCGTGCTTATGATCCCACTATGATTTGGATGTGGCCAAACGCCCGGATATCTGTGATGGGCGGTGATCAGGCAGCCGGTGTGCTGGCTCAGGTCACACGGGACAGCAAACAGCGTAATGGCGAGACATGGTCGGCTGAAGAGGAAGAAGCCTTCAAAGCCCCGATTAAAGCACGGTATGAAAAAGAAGGATCACCGTATTTTGCCAGTGCCCGCCTGTGGGATGACGGCATCATAGATCCCGTGCAAACCCGGGACGTTCTCGGTATGGCGTTGCAAGCGGCAGCCAATGCGCCTGTTGAAAGCACGCAATTTGGCATATTCCGAATGTAACAGCCGACGACTGTGAGGATGGACCATGACCTCTAAGATTACCCCTGTATTTCAATACAGCGATACCGCAGAAATTCTCCATGCGACCGCCAGTGACCCTGTGCTCTGTACTATCAGCCGTCAGGGGATTGCCACACTCACACTGAATCGCCCGGATAAAGCGAACGCCTTTGATGATCAGCTGATTGCGGCAATCCGGCATTATCTGCAGCAATTGGCGAGTCATTCCGAGGTCTCCGTGCTGGTGTTGCGCGCAGCGGGAAAACATTTCTCGGCCGGTGCTGATTTGCGCTGGATGAAAGCCATGGCCCGGAAAAAGCGCCATGACAATCTGAACGACGCGCAGGCACTGGCCTTTTTGATGAATGAGCTGGATACCTTTCCCCATCCGACTATTGCTCTGGTGCAGGGCTCAGCGTTTGGCGGCGCTCTGGGCCTGATCTGCTGTTGCGACATTGCCCTGGGCAGTCAGGATGCGCGCTTTTCTCTCAGCGAAGTGAAACTCGGACTCATCCCGGCAACCATTGGCCCCTATGTCTGCCGCACCATAGGACAACGGCAGGCCAGACGCTTGATGCTGACCGCTGAAACCATTAATGCTGACACGGCGCATCAGCTTGGCATACTTCATGAGCTCAGTCGTAATGTCAGTGCCAATGACAGTGGTGCAAGCACGGATAACTCTACCGGCTCTGGAACCTTGGAAAACCTGCTGCAGCTGACCCTCGACCGCTTGCTGGCGAACAGTCCGGCGGCGATGACTCAGGTCAAAACCCTGTGCAAGCTTTGCGAACAGCGGCCAATTGATGCAGCCCTTATCCGGCAAACCAGCGAAATGATCGCCGATATTCGCGTTTCCCCTCAGGGGCAGGAAGGACTGAACGCTTTTTTTGATAAACGTCGCCCTGCCTGGGTGACAGACAACACCTCAGGGCAAGGAGAGCACAATGAGTAAACCAGGCGATTTGCTGCACCCCGTTTCTGAGCATCCGGCTCTGCACGCCCAGCACACAGAGATAAGCGAAATGGACAGCGCGCAGACCCCCATTCGTCGCTTGCTGATTGCCAATCGGGGCGAAATTGCCTGTCGGGTAATTCACTCCGCCAAGTTAATGGGGATAACCACTATCGCGGTATATTCTGATGCCGATCGCCATGCCAAACATGTCAGTATGGCGGACGAAGCGATGTATCTCGGCCCATCCCCTGCTCTGGATTCCTATCTCGCCATAGAGAAACTGATCAAAACCGCTTCAGCCAGTCAGGCTGACGCTGTTCATCCTGGCTACGGCTTTCTCTCGGAAAACGTGGCGTTTGCCAAAGCCTGTCAGCAGCATGGCATTATCTTTGTCGGGCCCGGCCCGGATGCCATGGCGGCGATGAGCTCTAAATCAGATGCCAAAGCCATCATGGAAACAGCTGGCGTTCCCCTGTTACCCGGATACCATGGCGACGACGACAGCCTTGAAAATTTAACCACCGAGGCAGCACGAATTGGCTTTCCTGTCATCCTCAAACCGGCGCTGGGCGGTGGTGGTAAAGGGATGAAAATCGTGCGCCAGCAGAGCGATCTCGCCGAGGCTGTGCTGTCGGCGAAACGGGAGGCTAAATCCGCTTTTGGCGATGACAGCTTGCTGTTAGAAAAATACCTGACCGAGCCCCGTCATATCGAAGTCCAGATTTTTGCCGATCAGCACGGCCACTGTGTTTATCTCTCAGACCGTGACTGCTCTGTCCAGCGACGCCACCAGAAAATTATTGAGGAAGCCCCAGCGCCCGGCCTCAGCGACTCACTGCGCCAGCAGATGGGCGAAGCAGCAGTTCAGGCCGCACAGGCCATCGACTATGTCGGTGCCGGTACTGTCGAGTTTCTGTATGACGCCCGACAACAAACCTATTTCTTCATGGAAATGAACACCCGATTACAGGTTGAGCATCCGGTTACTGAGATGATCACAGGACAGGATCTGGTGCAATGGCAGATCCGGGTAGCCGAAGGCAGGCCTTTGCCGCTGACCCAGTCTGAGATCCATCATCAGGGACATGCCGTGGAAGCCAGGCTGTATGCTGAAGACACACAGCAAGACTTTCTGCCGGCCTCCGGTCTGGTTCACTTTCTCAACGAGCCGGATTCAGGCGCGTTTTCTGTCGGTAAAGCGCAAGCGATCCGCTCACGTATCGACAGTGGCATCGCGCAAGGTGACACCGTCACTACCTATTACGATCCTATGCTGGCAAAAGTCATCGCCTGGGGTGAAGACAGAGCGTCTGCTATCCATCAGTTACAGTCTGTCTTGTCTCAGTACCAGATTGGCGGTGTTGCCACCAATATCCAATATCTGCAGCGGATTCTGGCCCACCCCTCTTTCACTCAGGGCCAACTGACCACACATTTCATCGAGCATTATCAGGATTCCCTGCAGACAGCGGCTGCCAACGTTATCAGTGTACAAACACCGGACGGCGCTGAATATCAGTTACCCCGGAATCTGGTGCTCAGTGCCGCCAGTCTGTGCGTGATTCAGAACGATACGGACCACCAGTCCGGCTGGCGGCTGAACCAAGCGGCACAACAGCTGATCACTTTGTATGATGCAGAAATGGCGGCCAACACTTTCAGCTTCGTCACAGACAAAGACGATCACCATCATGTATTACTTAGCCGCTGTTCAGTGGCCCGTACGCGGCATACTGACAGTGAAGAACTGGTGTTATCCCCGCTGTCCCTGCGCTTGCTGTCGACAAGATCCGTTCAGCATGTCACAGACGTCACGCTTGAGATCGATGAAAAGCGCGAACATGTCCGTCTGGTATTCGATAGTGCTGCACAGACTGTATTGACCTTCACCGGACAGGAACAGTACGCTTATCAGCTTCGGCCGACCTTTGGCCCGCATGAGTCCGGCGCTAAAGACAGTCCGACGGCGCCGTTAAATGGCATAGTGGTTGACGTGCTTTGCCAGCCGGGAGACAAGGTAAACAAAGATCAGGGACTGATTGTGATTGAAGCCATGAAGATGGAATACACAGTGCGCGCCCCCCATCAGGGCCAGGTGTTATCCGTATTGGCGGACACAGGCGATCAGGTACAGCATGGTCAGGAGCTGGTTCAGCTCAGCCCGGCCACCGATTCAGCCGATTGAAACCAGAGTATGTAAATAATGACAGCTTTTTTTCCTGCCACCAGCGATCTGCCGAGTCGGGTAAAAATCGTCGAGGTCGGCCCGCGAGACGGTCTTCAGAATGAAGCCAATGTCAGCCTCAGCGATAAAATTCAGCTCATTGATATGCTGTCAGCAACAGGACTGACGCACATTGAGTCCGGCTCTTTCGTCTCGCCGAAATGGGTGCCGCAAATGGCCGACTCAAGCGAGGTGTTCCAGCGCATTCACAGAGCGCCGGGGATTGTTTATTCCGCCCTGACCCCCAATGCCAAAGGTGTTGATCTTGCCATTGCGGCCGGCGCTGACGAAATTGCCATTTTCGCCTCAGCATCCGAAGGCTTCAGCCAGAAAAACATCAATTGCAGTATTGCCCAAAGCCTGGTTCGGTTCGAGCCTGTGTTACTGAAAGCCAGAGAGCATCAACTCCGTGTTCGCGGTTATCTTTCCTGCGTCACCGATTGTCCTTACGACGGACAGACAACGCCGGATCAAGTCGCCAGTGTCGCCAGGCTGCTGTACCAGATGGGCTGTTATGAAGTATCACTGGGCGATACGGTCGGCAAAGCCACGCCGCTGCGCTTTGCACGTATGCTGGACGCCTGCCTGTCCCATATCCCTGCCGATGCACTGGCAGTGCATTGTCATAACACCTGGGGACAGGCACTGGCGAATATTTATCAGGCGCTTTTGATGGGGATCAGCACTGTGGATGCCAGTGTCGCCGGTCTCGGCGGTTGCCCGTATGCACCGGGAGCAAGCGGTAATGTGGCCACCGAGGATGTGGTTTACCTTTGTGAGCAATCCGGTATATCGACAGGGGTCGATCTTATGAAGCTGGCTCAGGCGGGTGATTTCATTTGCAAGCAGTTGGGCAAACCCCCTGCTTCAAATACAGCATTGGCACTTTTAGCAGGCAAGTCGGATATCAATCACTGATAAATTGTAAAAAGCATGGCCAACCCGATTGCTGGCCATGCTTTCTACTCCGGTGAATACCTCAGTCAGAACGTAAAAATCGCTGTTCTGCTTCCAGCTCATTCACCACTCGCCATACCTTCTGCTCACGTCGTTGCTTGGTATCAGATGACATGTTCAACCCGGCGCCTTTCAGCGAATCATCAGGCCCGACATACTGATCAATATGTTCATTAAACATGGTCCGAAACTCTTCCATCGTCGGCATGCAATAATGTTCTTTTTCGTAGACTTCGAAAATATGTTCTACTTTTAGTGAGATATCACGTTTGATTCCATCAAAATCTGACATATCCATCTTACACCTCACCACAATAACCCATACAGGCTTGTATAGATTTTCTAATCCAGATTAGTGTAGCCCAGTTCTGTGACAATAAAGTTGCCGTTTCAAGGGCAAAATATTCGCAAATCATTCCTATTTGCGATAACTCACCGCAGCAAAAGCGTTTTCCTCCCATCCTGATTACATGCCCATTTTTCAATTTCATTTGTTGCTTACAAAACTTAGATCATCTTCGAATTTTTAATTCTCAATATTAAATGGCTTCACCCTATCCCTGATGGCTATACTCAATTGGCTTGAGTTTCAATTTGTTAGCATTCGGTTTCGAGGGCTTACATGAGATGTCTGCTACTTTTCACAACCCTACTGATACCTGCCATCTGGCTTGCATTGCCTGTGGTGTGTCTGGCCGATGACCCGCCAGAGACAGATCCCCGGCTGCTTAACGAAGACGGTCCGGAAGACATTATTTTTTCTGGCTGGCTGGAAGAAACCCAAACATCGCTGTCAGATACCATTATCGACATGAGCTCAAATATTGACCATTTTCTTAGTCTGGAAGACGATGAAGAGCCTATGGTCAATGAAAGCTACCTGCGGATTCGCATTCAGCCCAACTATTCACACAGGGAATACTTTGAATTTGATTCGAGCGTATCGCTGCGAATGGATCTTCCTCACACCGAAAAAAACTGGAAACTGATCTTTGAAACTGACCCTGAAGACTTCGAAAGCCTGGAAGACAAAGAACGCGGACTGGTGGAAACAACCCGAACCGGCAATCGGGGCGCCATTGGCGGCGTGCGGCTTGAAAGCCGTCAGGTTGGCGAGTGGTATGCCGATTTTGATCTCGGCCTTAAATTACGTTTGCCGTTAGATCCTTTTACCCGGGCACACTTCCGGCGCGTGGACAAACTGGGCGAAGGCTGGACAGCCTTACTGCAACAGGAAGTTTTCTATTACCACAGCCGAGGTCCCGGCAGCGTCACATCAGCTGACTTCTTTTACGCTGTCGATCCCACAGAGCTGACCATTCTCAGAGCCGGCACCAGCGCACAATTTCTGGATGATGACAACAACTGGCAGTTCGTTAATTTGGCCGAGATTTATGACAGAGTCAGCAGCCGTAATCTGTTCACTTACACCATAGGCGTGAGTGCCAACAGCCGGCCTGATCTGGCGGTTGAAAATGCCTGGCTCGCTTTCAGCTGGCAGCGGCGGCTGCATAAAAACTGGCTGTATATGAAATTAACGCCAACAATCAACTTCCAGGAAGAGTTCGACTATAAAGCCAATCCTGGCCTGCTGGCCGAAATAGAACTGTATTTCACCAAAAACCGGCAATTTAACCAGCTCTACCGCAGCATTCCGCGGCCATGATGTTACGACAGGGTAAACCACACAAAGCCAGTGTGTAACAAATCAGTACCAGAACGAATAGTTAAGGCGAAGCACAGTCTGGGTTGGTACAATAGCGGCCATTATGCCTATAAGCACGGTTCGACGTTTATCATGAACACAGCTAACTTTAATGGCAGATCGTGCTAACCCCCTATTTCTTCGTGGTTAGCCATATTAACCACCTATTACAGGACACATACCTTGAGCCATGCCGACATTGCTTCGACACCGTCGAACGATAACCCGTTGCTTTTTTCAGCACTGTCATTAAAGCCTGAACTGTTGGAAAACCTCGCGACTATAGGTTTTACTTCTATGACCCCGATTCAGGCACAAAGCCTGCCGTCAATCCTGAACGGTAGCGATGTTATCGGCCAGGGTAAAACCGGTTCAGGTAAGACCGCCGCTTTTGGATTAGGTCTGCTGAACAAACTGGATGTAAAACGTTTTCGAGTGCAGTCGCTGGTACTGTGCCCTACCCGCGAACTGGCCGATCAGGTCGCGCAGGATATCCGTACTCTGGCTCGCGGTATTCATAATATCAAGGTGCTGACATTGTGTGGCGGTGTGCCTATGGGCCGTCAAATCGGCTCTCTGGAACACGGTGCCCATATTATCGTCGGTACGCCTGGCCGGGTGCTCGATCACTTAGAGCGTGGCCGCTTAAGCCTGAGCAATCTGAATATGCTGGTGCTTGATGAAGCCGATCGCATGCTGGAAATGGGATTCCAGCCCGCGCTGGATGCCATCATTGAACAAGCGCCGCCACAACGACAAACTCTGCTGTTCAGCGCAACGTTTCCCAAACAGATCCAGTCTGTCGCGGAACAAATCCTTCACAAACCTGTGATGGTGAAAGTCGCCTCTACGCATGAAAAAAGCACCATTGCCCAGTCGTTTTACCGTCTGGAAGACAACAAAGAGCGCATGCAGGCGTTGCGTCTGTTGCTGCTGGACAAACAACCGGAAAGCGCCGTGGTGTTCTGTAATACCAAGCGCGAAACACAGCAAGTTGCAGATGAACTGGCCGATTCGGGATTCAGCGTGTTAGCGCTGCACGGCGATCTGGAACAAAGAGACAGAGATCAGACGCTGCTGCAATTTGCCAATAAGAGTGCCTGTATTTTGGTTGCCACAGACGTTGCCGCCCGCGGACTGGATATCGATGCCCTGGACGCCGTCTTTAACTACCACATGGCCCACGATACCGAAGTGTATATTCACCGTATCGGCCGAACAGGCCGTGCTGGCAGCCAGGGTAACGCGTACACCTTCTATGGCGAAAAAGATGGCTACAAGATGGCGTTGCTTGCTGATCATTTTGAGCGCGAGATCACCAGCGATCCCTTGCCGCCAACGACGTTACTGAATAATACGCCAGCGGCGCCTGCCATGGTCACTCTCCAGATTGATGGCGGCAAGAAGCAAAAATTGCGCCCTGGTGACATTCTGGGCGCACTCACAGGCAATAACGGTATTGAAGGTAAACAAGTCGGAAAAATCCACATCACCGACTTGCGCGCTTATGTTGCCGTTGACAGAAAAGTCATGAAAAAAGCGCTCGCTAAAATCACCAGCGATAAAATCAAAAGCCGCTCTTACCGGGCCAGAGCTTTACGCTGATTGTTGACGCTAAACGGCTGACTGTGAGCTGCTGACTCAGCCGTCAGGCCATAAAGCATGAAAAACGGACCGTCATTCGCTTTGACGGTCCGTTTTTTTCAGGACATATTACCGGTGGACGGCTAGTGCCCGGTAACGAAAGCAAGCACAGGTCCTGTACCTGTTTCGTAAATCAGTTTAACCGTCATCAATAAAGTGACAGTGATAAATATCGGCCGCACGACTCTGTCGCCATTGCGAATCACCACTTTGCTGCCCAGCACAGCCCCCAGCACTTGGGCGACGCCCATGACCAGTCCGATCTGATAATTCACGCTGCTGATAGAGATGAAGAAAATCAGCGACACCAGATTACCCATCAGATTTAACGGTTTAGTGGCAATACTGGCCTGCTTAATCGTGTAACCCAGCAAGATCGCAAACGCGATCATCCAGATCGCCCCTGTGCCCGGCCCGAAGAAACCATTATAAAAACCAATGATCAGTCCCATAGACAGCATGAAAGTTCGGGAAGACACCTTCGCCTGCTCAGCGACCACATTCTTCAGGCGTTTAGACAAAATGGAATAAACAGTAATAGCAACCATCAAAATGGGCAGCAGCGCCCTCAGAATATCAGCCGGGAACAAGCTGACGGCAAAAGAACCCGCCGTTGCTCCTATTGCCGTCGCTATCATGCCAAGAAGCAGTCCGGAAAGGTTCACTTCTCTGTGCCACAAATAGGTCACAAAAGACGTCAGCTCACCAATTACAGCCTGTAAGCGGTTAGTACCGAGAGCCGTCAGCGGCGGCACACCGGCCAGCAAGAGACTCGGAACCGTAATTAAACCGCCACCACCTGCAATAGCATCGACAATACCGGCAATAAATGCCGCACAGAACAGCATGATTAATACACTGTCTGAGGGAACAAAGGCTATGGATTCCAACATATTTTTTCCTTTCTTTTTTCAACTACTTTATTCATCAACCACATGTACAGCGCTGCAACAAATTGTCGGGCGCTGTACATGTATGTTGTTTAACGCATTGCCGAACGGACAATGATACGGTGCATCACGCGTAACTGGCCGTAATAGTCGTTCACGGCATGGTGCTGAAGGCCACGGTTATCCCACAACACAATCGTATCGTTTTCCCACCGCACCCTGGCGGTGAACTCATCGCGGGTAATATGGCTAAAGAGATAATCGAGGATAGGCGCACTCTCTTCGGCTGACATCGACGTAAAGCGGCTGGTGTGCTCAGCGTTCACGTAGATGCCAGGGATCCCTGATTCTTCATGTCGCTTGGCAGCAAAATGTGAGGCACTAAAGAAGGTATTAGCCATTGCGATATCTGTAAAATTCACCAGATGCGGGGCTTTATTACCGGCTTCCTGAATTTTATTTGAAATGAATTCCGCTTTTTCCGACAGCAGAAATTTCTGCATCCCTTCCGACAAAGCAGCAAACGCTTTCTGAGAATCTGAAAATACCGTATCTCCCCCTACTTCCGGGGTCTGTTTAGCCGCCAGCAGGGTGAAATCTGGAGGAGACTCCAGATAAGTGGAGTCGATATGCCACACACCACTGAACACATTTTTCTGATCCGGCTCTTTACGGATTTCGACAATTTCCGGGAAGCCTTCAATGCCGCTCGAAAATGGATAGCGCTGCACGTCACCGAGCCGTTCCGCAATCTGCATCAGCTGCTGAGACGATGTATCCTGCTTGCGGAAAATGAGTAACTTATGCCGAACCAATGTCGAGTACAGTTCGTCGAACTGCTCTGATACTAAAGTAGCGAGTTGTTTGTTGGAAAACTCCAAACCAAAGCTTGGAGCCAGGGGCTTCGCTTCACTAGCCAATGAAGCAACTGTTACGTCAAGACGAGTCATTGTAATTATTCCACTCTTAATCAGTTAGAAGGAGCGGACATAGTTGTAACAAGGTTGCATATTAAGTTAAATTAATCATTATTTATTGCCATATTAAGATAGAGCTTAATGATAAATTCTCAGGATATTGAATTTTTCAGTGTAATTGCAGACAGTCCTTCCCTGGCGGCAGCCGCCAGAAAACTCAATGTGACGCCACCCAGTGTCACCCAGCGTCTGCAAGCATTAGAGCGGAAAATGTCCGTCACATTAGTCGACAGAAATCTGAGAACCACCAAGCTGACACAGGAAGGAAAAAAGCTTGCCCGAGAAGGCAGAGAGATACTGCTGGCACTCGAGGCACTGCAAAATGATCTCCTGTCGAACCAGTCAATGATTGAAGGCAGACTGAATGTCCTTGCCCCGCTGGGATTTGGCACAACCCATATTGCGCCACTCATCGCCAGGTTTCAGAATCAGTACCCCAACCTGATTATTGATTTGACGCTCACCGACAAACCAAGCTGGTCGCACCCTATCAAGCCGGATGTCATGATCTATATCGGCCGGTTAAAAGATTCATCGCTGCGCTGTATTCATCTGGTTGAGAACAAACGCTTTCTTCTCGCCTCTCCTGGCTACCTTGCTTCCGCGCCACCATTGAATACACCGGAAGATCTTCATCATCATGCGTGTATCGCTCTGAAAGAGAATGACGAGGATGTCACCATGTGGAAGTTTCACCTGCCCTCCAAACAAACGAGCAGTATTCGGATCGAGCCGAAATTGTCCTGCAATGTCGGTCAGGTTGCCAAGCAATGGGCTCTGGATGGCTACGGGATCATTCAGCGTTCTGAATGGGATGTCAGGAAGGAAATTGATGCTGATCTGCTGGTCCCGGTACTGACTGACTATCAGTTACCCAAAGCCAATATCGTGGCATTGGTATCGGCAGAAAAAAGTAAGCGTTCCCGTAAACTCAGCCTGTTTCTTGATTATCTGAGCACCCACCTGCCACAGCGCTGGTAACGCGAAACTGGTACGGATAAAGATGCATAGCCTGAGGGTGAGAAAACGCCCCAGGGAGCAAAAGGTTCTGGCTAAGCTGCAGTTCGCTCTTTATTTAAACGGGATGATCACACCCATGCTATATAAGGTGGGGTTCATATCATTGAGTCCGACCAGCGTACTCGCTTCAGCGTAGCCGATCCATTTGTCATTAAATGCACCAGAGACACCGGCGTGAAAGCGACCGTAAAATTGATCGTCCGACTGAGTAATCACAGGCAGGTTACTGCTGCTGTAGGCAGATTTAAACTGGCTGATAATACGCTCTGAATCGAACTGATAATCATAATGCAGGTAGCTTTTCACATAAGGCTGGAACAGCCCTAAGCTGGTTCGGAAGGGTTTTGAAATCGATGCGCCAGTAATAAAAGTGGTCCCTTCCAGGTTATTGACATCATCAACCTGTGAAATCACATAATTTGAATTGCCTTTCGACAACCTTTCGTTGTATCTGTCCTGATCGGACAAGGTGTACTGCACCGAACTTTCTAATGCGATGGTCGCATAGGGATAGTCAACCACATAGCCGCCGCCCAGAGTAAATACCCACACGTCCGAATCGGCATCATCCATACTGCTGACCACAGGATCGGTATACATATTGACCTGACGTTTCATGTCTTTATCTATCAGGGCATAGCTGGCGGAAAAATCGAGAAACCATTCATTTTCAAAATAACTGAAATAGCCAGATGCCACTAAGCCTTCAACGCCACTGCTGCTTTCATTTTCAGCGCCAGATACTCGGTACGACGGCATGCCCAGCGCTAAACCAAACAAGTAATTATTATTCAGCAGATAGTCGCCACCCATGGTCAATGAGTAACCATCATTAACAGGCGCGGTGCGATCAACCGGGGACGATTTGAAATGAAACTGCGGCTGCGAGCGATCGACCCGCATATAAGTGCCCAAACCGCTCTGCGAATTTTCGAAATAGGATGAATTGGCGTAATCACTGCCAAAGTAAGAAGCGCTGAATGTGCGAAGACGGTTATCTTCCCTGACACTGCTTGTTCGTGTACTGACATCACCGGGGTATATAGCAAAAGATGACGCATTGAGACTGACGGCTGGGTGAAGAGATTCTTTCTTGCTGGGTTTATCTACCCTGACGTCGCTGGCCATTGACGATAAAGAGTCGATCACCTCATCGGATACCGAACTGACAAAGCTAAATTTACCGCTGTCTGCCCATGCAAGTGATGGTAAAGTGACTGCCACAACCACGACAGACAACCCGACACCGCGACACCGATGTGCGCTCTTCATACAGCCCCCTAAACTACACGCTTTATGTTATCCGTACGCCTTCATTAGACGTATCTAATACATCGTCACAAGTGCTTTCCTCTTGAGTATAGGGAGGTGAAATTTTGAGCAGTGTCGCAAAAATAACACTACGATTTTTTTGCGATTCGAAGTATTACGCCTCAGTATGTAATGGGTACAAAATCCTTGAGCAACTCGTTGAAGTCAGGCTATTTACTTTTCTGACACTGTACCTGATGCACAGCACCAAACTTTTTTCTTTTTTTATGGACATGCCAGGAGGTAGAGATGAAATCCCTGATAGCCCCCTTGTTTATCGCCTCCCTGACGGCTTTTCCTGTGCAGCCCGATGATCTGGACCAGGCCGCAAAAGATGTCTGCGGCTGCCTCGCCCAGCCCTATGCTGAACTTGAGAAAGCGTTACAGGCGGTGAAAACAGATAAAGGTAATGACCTTTCCAGTCTGATGAATTCCAAAGACGAGCTCACCAAGATGATGGAAGCCACACAAACCTGCATGGAAGATCTCAGGAAACAATACCCTGAGATCGAGGCTGATAAAGCCTTGCAAAAACAGGTGATGGATAAGACCCGGCAGTACTGCCCTAACCCGTTAGAAACGCTGGATCTGAAAGCGCCGCCCGTGCCGGCGGGTTGAGGTTTGTTCTGAGTTTTACTGGGGTTGTGGATCACTGTCGCTCAGGAAAATACGCTCGGTTCGTCATTCACACAACGGTGGAAAACCTGATAGCGAGTGCCATTTCAAAAGTGGTATTGGTTTGTCGCGCTTGAGTTTGGTGTATCTCTCAGCATTGTGTGACGCGCGCCAGACACTCTTTGTGGGGCCAAAGAGTGCCCAGAAAAGCCCTTTTGTTCTCTGGTGTGGCCCGGGACGGTTGTAGGCGCTCCCGGCGCCGACAACCTGAAAATTCGTCCTGAATTTTCCCCTCGTTTTTCAAAAACTTGAATTTCTAACTCGTTGTTAGGTAGACACTATTTAAATATCTTGTGCCGAATCTCTCAGATTCAATTTAATTAATTGAAGCATGAAGTTTTGGTCGTTTGCGTGCCAAAATGACACAAAGATGAACACCAGACTCAAATTGGCTTCTGAACGCTATGAGAACAAACCTCAAGGATAAATTCAGCCCTTTCTCGAATAGAAAGCTTTGGAACCTCAATCAGTTCATAACCGAACTTTTTGTATGCGTTCACCATTTCATGATAGGTCGCGACCGCTTCATTAAAATCTTGTTTACGCTCGATGTCATTTTCATAGATTGTTTCCCAAGGTGGGAAAATAAACACATTTTTGTGATAAATCAGATCCCGACAACTTCTTAACAAGAGCTCTGAAACTGCTATTTTTTCAAGCTGACTATAACCATATGAATCGATGATACTCCGGTCAAAGAAGGTCAAAACTGAATCATCGTGTACTTTGTAGTTGTTCAGTTCTTCAAGAACCATTGCATCACGAAATGCCATTTTATCTTTCCAGGGTAAAGCGACCCCATTGCGCTCAACCTGTGTTTGAATGACTTTACGGCCAACTTCTGTCGCACTCGGATATCCCAATTGCTCCAAAAATTTGATCACTGTGGTTTTCCCTGAGCCAGGGCTTCCCGTAAAAACGACCCGATTATTCAAAAAACCTCCCAAAACGGCTAACAGATGACATGGATTCCTCCCACATCAGGCTCTGTCAACCAGCAGAGTAATCCTGACAGCCTAGTCAATACAGTTTCCTTCCTGATATTACTTTCTTAATAAGAAACGGCGTAAGTCTCTTTCTACTCGCATGACAAACAAGATATACACTTTTTCAGCCTCATACTTGTAAAAAATGCGGCAGGGATTAATCACAACTTCACGGTAATTTAAATAATCCAGTTCAGGCGGTACACGTCCTGATTCCGGGAAGCTTTCCAGGCGTCCAACTTTTGCAAAAATGGTTTGAACAAGTTCTTTGGCAGCATCAGTATTTTCAAGGGCTATATATTCAGCAATCTCGTTAAGATCAGATAACGCTGGTTCCGTCCAGATTATTTCAGCCATTTTGACATTCTGTCCTTCGCTCCTTCATGACTCACAGTCTTACCGTCCGCTAATGCGCGCTCACCACGAGCGATCCCTTCAAGGATTGCTAAACGATTTTGCATAAATTCATAATCATCAACATCAACGAGATAAGCTGACGGCTTACCGTGCTCAGTAATCAGCACTGGCTCTTTTGTTTCATGAAGATCAGCAAGGATCTTAGTCGCTTGACGCTTCAGTGATGTCACCAGTTCTACTTTCATTCGAACCACTCCAAGAAAAAGCAAAAGTGATACTATTCTATCACTTAGAGTATAGCAAGCTCCATACTGGCGGATGAATGACATGACCGGCCCTCCGCAGCCTTTGTCAAAACAGCCAAGCCTGATTCTGTAATTAGAGGAACCCGTCATGACGAAACCCATTTAAATATCTGATTTTTATGTGATTTTAATAAGTCACATCCTGGAAACGCCACCGTTTCAGAATCCCGCGAAGCCGGTTGTTATAAAGACTGTGCAAAGTCACGCAACGCGTTGCCTGCAAAACGGAAATACTCTTTCTCCTGGACCAAACTGGCTCCGATAGAGACGTAGAATTTTCCGGCTGTCGGATTCGTACGCTCTGCAGTCCAATCCAGACGCTGACAATCATGGCTCACTGCAATTGAAGCCAAGTGCCTCATCAACGTCAAACCAACACCTTTACCCCGCGCTGAAGCAGAAACAAACAGGTCTTTCATATACATCTGGCCAGAGAGTTTTGGGGCGGGAAACATCATCGCATAGGTCGCGAATCCAACAACCTTATCGTTATCAAAGGCCGCAACCACTTTCACACCAGAGTGCTCAGAAAACACTTGCTGGCTTAAGTAGTTAACCAATTCACTCTCTGACGCAGCTTTATCCCCGAAATAATACTTTTCAAGCTCAATAAAAATTGAGAGGAGATCGAGACAGTATTCCTTACTCACTTGCTTTAGTTTCACCAATATTCCTTATCTGTGATGCTCTGAGAATGCGGCGGGCATGTTTAGCGCCTTTTAATGAATGAAGAACCGTAACCGCATCGTGTCATTAGGATCAAGTCATCAATGCCAATAAACAGACCGAATTTAGAGCAAGGAGACATAGCGATTAAGTACCTTTTCAATACCGCTGCTTGCAATATGGTTTCCATCAACCGCGTCATGATAAACACGGTAAAGCGATCCGTTTTCGCCTTCGGTGGTTTTTATATAGTAATAATCACCACTACCCGCTAAACACATCGCAACCGGTACATAACCCTCTTTTAACGCTACGATTCCTGGATAGCATTCAGTTGCTTCGGATATGCATTGCTCAATGCTCATGATTCTCATATCAGCACCAAGCTGAGACAAGTCGTCTTCTTCCGACACTTCAAAGTCACAACCAATTATGTCATTAACAGAAATAAAACTACGCCAATATGCAGGAATCATGGTTACCTCTTAACGCCCAAAGCAGCTGTGCGCGTTATCCCGTCCAGCCCGTTGGGCGATGCTGCCTTTGCTTGTTATGTTTTTACTCTGGGACAATTCTAATACCTCTGTTTTCTGCCACACCTTCATTGAAGATGGAAAGAACTTTTTGCTGAAATTCAGCCAAATATCCAGGAACACTACCTGAGTTGATACTATGGATCGTATATGGAGGTTCTATGGAGTTTATACCCCCAGTAACCACGCTATCTGCAAGAGCGTCAAGGTTTCTACCGTGCCACTCTGGCGCTTTTACTTGAATGAGAAAAATGTTGTAGAAATCTTCTTCTCTCTCGACTTTCTTCCAGTCTACAATTATCTCCATGATGCATCCTGAAACATAACGAATAACATAGCTCTCCCTCGTCAGGCTTTGCCACACTTGGTAAGTCTGACTACGAAATTACCGGAGGCCACCAAGTCGCATTTGTCTATGGCATTGATTTAGCCAAACATAGCTTCAGTATCCACGGTGAAGATCACCAAGGCAAGCTGTTGATCCGCAGAACAATATCACGCTCAATATTTCTCTCGGCATTTGCCAAAGGTCATGGCATCTAAGTGCGTGATATCTTTCAGCACATTCATGTAACCCACTGAAGTTATTTCCTTAATCATGCCTCTTTGGACTTGTCCAACACCCGGATAAAGTGCCGGTGACGAGACACATATCCTTATTTATCAGTTTTTATATTTCCTTCTAAGCAATTCAATTTTTTGTGATCTCCCTGAGATCACTCTTAAAAATCCTCTATTTGCATTATCAGGGAAAGCCAGTTCCCAACGAGCAAGGCATGAAACGCACTGAAAATCATATAAGCCAAATGGTTTAAGTTCACCAGACACTTTCATTGCTTCAATTTGTGCATGAGCCTTCACAAAATCATCATGTGTAGTAAACCCAACACATTCAAAAGTCTTCAATTTTTGGCAAGTTGTACATCTCATATAAAAACTAATACTTTGCTAAGTTGCAGTTAAATACCATACTGTGGCAGTTTGGTTGATATATGCAAAACGTCTGATAGCCATGAGCCTTGTTCTTGGCTAGGTAATTACCACTACCACACCTTCCACCATGGATTACGATTTAAACCAAAAACGTTATTTGCAATTTTGTTTAGTTCCAGAGCTTGTCGTTCTGAAAGATAAAACCAAATACTCGCTTGACCATTACCTTTTGGGTAAAAGTCATATCCTGGCTCTTTTAGGTCGTTCATTATGGCCTCAACAACACCAGCATCAGCCCAGTCATTGTCTACGACAGGTTCGAATTTTCTTTCTACACCATCGATTTCATAATGTAACTCTGCGTGCGATTTCTCAACATCCACAAGATCGGCCAACCTTTCAATGCATTTTGACCTTCCGCTTATACGATGGAACTGCTTAACAATATTAATGTAAGAACCGTTATCTTCAATCGCTTCAACATCAAAATTCCATGCTTTATCACAAATGAAACGACCCCAGGGTTCTTCTTCAATCTCAATACCATAGACAAATAGAATTAAATCGAATGGAGTGCTTTCATACTCGTCTCTAGAGAACGATATGAGAAGATCATCAATAGAAACACCCTCATTTAAAACCAAACCTATCTCAGACAGCTTTTCAATTTGTTCTTCAAGTTTCATCTACTTTCTCTATTTGCTCTATTTGCATACCGTCCAAAGCAGTGGTGCGCGTTAGCACGCCCAGCCCGCAGGGCGATGCTGCCTTTGCTTGTTATATAGTTACTCATGTTTTTGCCAGCGTGCTTTTACATTTTGGTACTGTTCAGGAATTTTTTCTTTTGCCTCATCCACAGATTGATAATCTGAATCTTGCTCAGTCTCCCAGTTAGAGCCGCAGCTAAAACGATAGATAACATCTGAATCACTATACTTACAAATTGCGATACCAAATATTTCATAAGCAACTTCACCTGACTCAAAACAAATCACTCCAAAAGGCTGATCGCCTGACCAAGCCCACTCAAGAACCTTTGCGCCGTCTATTTTTTCTGGAGGTTTACTCATATTTTCTCTGACATACAACGAATGACATGGACTCCTACTCATCAGGCTTTGCCACACTTGGTAAGTCTGACTACGAAGTTACCGGAGGCCACCATGACACATTCTGTCTATAGCATTGATTTAGCCAAACATAGCGTCAGTATCCACGGCGAAGATAATCAAGGCAAGGTGTTGATCCAAAAAACAATAACATAGCCAGAACTCTTGAGACATTTGTCAATATCTCGTCTGTAATCATCACGGTGAAAGCTCATTTCTTAGAACGAGAGTTGGATAAGCTCACTCATACGCCAAAGTTCATAGCATAGAAGTATGTAGTGCTATTCAGAACAGGAGCCAAAATTGATCTTAATGACGCTGTTGCAATTTGCAGGACTGTCACTCTATCCTTCCGCGCGCTCCGTTCAGATCAAACCTGTTCTGTCCGAAATTCTATAAACTCCCGCCATGAAGAAGTTAGCTTTAGCTTTGCCCTTTCATCTTGCGTCAAAAACTCCCAGTAAGGTGTCCAGAGCCAAGTAAACCAAAAATCTATATCTCCCTGTAAACTCCCATACTCATCCGGGTTTATGTCAGGGAATGAAATCATTGGTTCTGGTGGGGATAAATGGGCATCTAAAATTGCATCGACAATTGAGTGATCGTTCGTGATCAGATGAACTACAAACCCTCCGAAATCATCCAGTAAATTTAATTGAAATATTGAAGAATCAGAGCCTTTTTTCTCCTGTGTCTTTCTATAGACCTCAACACTGACCTCTGGGCACTGGCTTTGTAAAATGCTCTTCAACTGAGTCAGGTATTCAATCTTAATCAGGAATAAAAGGTTATAAGCCTGTTTATTGAACGCGTTAGACAAGGTGACTCTCGGATAAGACTGATGAAAGTCCCATGTTAACGAAACAACAGGGTTCTGCTGTTTCTCCTTATTAAAAAACCTTTCAATAAATTCAATTTTCATAAATAAAATCCGATACCCAGTCCGCAAAAAAATGTCCAGCCGCACCAAAAAATACTGCAAACCCAAAGTGCCACGCGTTGGCTGTCGATTTGAAGCTTTTGTTATATGCACATAATTTCGATTTGTTTAATGGCATCAGAGAACACTTTATGGCATTTGAATTCCGGCTTATCACCGACTTTATACCAGAAAAAGTTGAACTCATGCCCGCCATCATCGTGTGTGTAGAAACTCCAGTGATTCGGTAGATTTTGCTCAGTTTCACAAAGCACAAAGTGCCATTGTTGATTTTGAAAGCCGCTTTCCCAACTCCCGAGATACTTGGTACTTAAAACTTTGGATATGCCAGATTCCTCTTTTAGTTCTCTCAAAGCGGCACTTTCAATTGAGCTATCTATTAATTCTAATGTCCCTTTTACCAACTGTACGTCGGCTAGAGGATGCTCAAATAGCAGCAATTCAAGAGCATTACCTGAATGTCGAAGTACTACAGGGCACACTTTAACTTCTCTATTCTGAATCCTTTCTTTCACTGAACTCCCCATGCGCTTAACAAATGACATTGATTTAACCAAACATGCTTCACTACCCATGGCGAAGATCAGCAAGGCAAGGTGTTGAACCACAGAAAAACAACGCAATCAAAAGTCCTTGAGACGTTTGTTAATATCCCATCTGCAGTTATCGACATGGAAGCCTACGATGCCTCTCATTAATGAGCACGAGGCAGGAAAAACTCTAATTTAGGCTGTCATTAAAATAGGAACGGTTACACTTTTTTCCGCCTGTTTCGATAACTTGTTAATGCGCCATCCAACCAGTTTTTCTGGCTTAGGTTATTTACAAACCACTCAATGAAAGCTTCCGAATACCTGTGACGTCCATCTAATTCATAATGATGATTGGAACGCTTAGTTTTCTGGGTTTTGTTCTTTGTAACAACAGCCTGAAACGAATAACTTGTAATCTTGAATAGTTCCTGTCGAAGGTTAATTTCTTCAATAGCCGTTTTTTGGTGATATGGATGAGTTATATCTGGATCTTTTGTTTCTCTAATGATGATCGCTTTCTCACCACCATCACTTAGTGACAATGAAAGATCACTCTCTGATGACTTTTTAGTTAACGCTAGTTTATAGTCTACAGAAATAGAGAATTCATCTGAGTCACACTCACGTGCCATTTCTGTAAATTTACCAAGAAAGCTTTTCACTTGAGTTGCCGTTAGCTCTCCGTATGTTTCTTTTATTACAGCGACTTCCGGCTCATAACCATCGACAATGAGACTTAACAAACCTACACTTTGACCAGCTAATGGGCTATTACCCATTAGCGCTTTATACCGCTTTTGATAATTCAGTACTGTAGCTTGGAACAAACGAGACAATTGTGGTTGCAACTCTGGAATAAGTAAGTGAATAGTATGGTCTCTTAGGTCAATTAAAGTTTCCAAATTTTTGGCTACATTATTGGATGACTCCATAAGTTTACACATGGCTTCACGTATACTTATGCTAAAATCACCTTCTTTAAAGATACTCGCCGCACCATCTCTTTTTGCTATCTCCGACTTAAGCATGAGTTCCCAAGCATTTACCATCATAATGGTAAATGCTTCGACACGATTCCCCAAAGTTGGACGGTTATACACTTCAAGCGCTAATGTAAATGCATCATGGCTTCGTTTAATTAGTTGTTCGGAGAGAATTTCATCAGGTGATTTAGACTGCGTATTCAAACTTTGGGACATAAGCCTGAAAAACTGATCATTTGAGAGTTTATTAATTCCACTACATTTCCATAATGACCGGCTCACTTTAACAATGTACTCCCCTTTGAGCTTTTCATTAAAGTACTTGTTCACCGAACTAACACTATAGCCGGCTGATTCTGCAACTTCTTTTACTGTAAATTCAGAACCCTTTTCTTCTAGCTTGCGGAGTTCATCCAATAGCTGAAGAAGCATACCCTTTCTAACCATGTTAAATTTCCCTCCAAAAGACTAACGAATGATATGGACTTCGCCTCATCAGGTTTTGCCACACATGGTAAGTCTGACTACGAAATTATCGGAGGCCACCATGTCACAATTTATCTATGGCATTAATTTAGCCAAACATAGTTTCAGTATCCACAGTGAAGATCACCAAAACAAGGTGTTGACCCACAAAACAATAACACGGTCAAAAGTCCTCTCGATATTTGCCAATATCCCGCCAGCAATAATCGGGATGGAAGCCTACTGTAACCCTGCTTTTAGAGGAACCTTTCAACGACCTCTGGCTGAAGAAAAACCCCAAAAAGTGACGATCATTGCCTGTGTCAGTAAGATGGTTGTATCCTAAATTCTATTTTGCGCGATGGTGTCTTATGGGATGCAAAATCAGCATGATTTTAATGATTGACGCCATAGTCGTTTGTTATAAGCACATTATACCAAAGATCTAATCGCCCTAAGCTTTGTTGGAATATCATCATACGAATCAACCCAGATAACACCGATCCCGAAAGATAATGCATCATTCTCATCAAACTTTTGAGCGAGACTAACCAAATCAACTGTTAGCCCATCAACGTCAAGCTCACCGTCGACACCTTCGTCAATCCCTTGAATTGCTGTATTTAGGCGTTTTTTTGCTTTTGCAATATCGTACTTTTCCTTGAAGCAATAATGATGGATGCCATCATCTCCCCGCTCCTTTTTCGCAATGTCCAAAATTCGACGTAAATTTGGGTCAGAGAACGACAGACCAATAAACACACAGTTGAAATCTTTAAATTTGTTAATTTGGGACAAGTTACTCCAACCGTAACTATCCAAATACTGTTGGTGATAACCAACTTCACTCAGGATCACTTTATTTCTATATGTTAACTGACCATGCTCTGGCAAGTACCCATGAACGTGATAAATAGGTAGTTCATTTGGCTTGTTACGCATACCGCTAGAGTGAATAGGAGCAAAGGGAATGTCTACCTCTATGTCCCCTAAACACTTTTCCAATAAATCATCGTAATTATAGGTAATGATACTATTCAAGTTAGGGGTTCTACCTGCAGCTATGCAGTATTGCCTTATCTCTTTCAACAATAGTGAATGTTCATTAACGGTTATTTCACTATAAAGGATCTCACGAATGGCACTTTCAAATGCCAGATTCGCATTTGGATGACTTTTCTGAAAGTGATGTTGTAGATAACGAGCAGAGATCAAAGAGCTCGGTTCAAAAACACTAGAAAAAGTTTTCGCCAAGATACTAGCATCAATATCTGAACTATCATCATTTTGCAAAGTTAATAAGAGTAGCTTTTGAAGTAATGTATTCCAATTGGGTAACCCATATGCAATTGAAACACCAGCTCCCAAAACGAACACTAGTTGCTCACTTTTGTACCAATCCGCGACTTGAGCAAGCTTGTTGTCGTTATTTAGTGTTGTACCAGAATTAACAAAGTACTTATTTAACAAGCTTTTCAAAGATTTATTTGCAACATCTGTCAACATTGAACTACTTATCGTCGATGCTAATAAACTCTCATATGACATTCATTACTTCTCCAAATTATTCTGTGCTTATAACATTTAATTCAACGACACCATGTCGTATAACTCTTTCAATCAAAATCCACTTAAATATCTGTTTATATTAAACAAACCGCACTTAACCAGGTAAATATATCAGTAAGATACACGACATCATATCGTGTATCTTACTCAATCATCTGATGCTACCCAATTGATAATATTTGTTTTTTTGTATTTCATGACTTACCCCAAAAATCAGCGACGTATAGGCTTGTAAGTAAGTGACATCAATCACTTACTCAGTGCAAGGAAACCGCAGCCATATTACACACTCACCCAACCACAAAAACCCACTCGCTGTATGGATTACCGCATGCGCGGCAATGACAGATGTGGGTAATGATGCATGCCTGAAAACACACAACACCACCACAATATTCAAGAAACCCACTCCCCAGGGAAAAATTCAGGACGAATTTTTAGGTTGTCGGCGCCGGGAGCGACTACAACCGGCCCGGACAACACCAGCGAACCAAAGGCGTTTCTGGGTACTCTTTTGGCCTAAAAAGAGTACCTGGCGCGCATTGCACCATGCCAAGAGAACCACCAGACTCAAGCGCGACATACCACAGCCGTACCAAAATCCACAGTAACAACACCTCAAAAAACCAAAAGAAACCCATTCCCCCAGGGAAAAATTCAGGACGAATTTTTAGGTTGTCGGCGCCGGGAGCGCCTACAACCGCCCCGGACCACACCAGAGAACAAAAAGGGCTTTCTGGGCACTCTTTGTCCCCACAAAGAGTGTCTGGCGCGCATCACACCATGCCAAGAAATGCACCGAACCCAAGCGCGACATACCTCAGCCGCACCAAAGCCCGCAGCCACAACACCCAAAAAACCAACAGAAACCCTCTCCCCCAGGGAAAAATTCAGGACGAATTTTTAGGTTGTCGGCGCCGGGAGCGCCTACAACCGCCCCGGACCACACCAAAGAACAAAAAGGGGCTTTCTGGGTACTCTTTGCACCAACAAAGAGTACCTGGCGCGCATCAAACCATGCCGAAATGAACACTGAACTCAAGCGCGACATACCTCCACTGCACCAGAATCCCAGCCGCTGCCCCGAACCAAAAATTGTTATCCAACGACACTACTGCCATAATCTCCCCCACTCACGTGTCCAACACGCTCCCCTTAAAGCAATACAAAAGTAGATCAAACACAATGACAACACAGTCAACGGTCATTATTGGACTGTACAACCCCAAAAGCCCGACGAATGTTGGCGCAGTGATGCGTGCCGCAGGCTGCTATGACGCGACCCAGGTGCGCTATAACGGTACCCGCTATAACCGCGCAGCAAAATTCCACACCGATACCCATAACAGCCATGAACGTATTGAGCTAGTCGAGATGGACGAGCTTACGGCCGGGTTAGCCGATGATGTAGAAATTGTCTGTGTTGAGTTGGTGGTTGGCGCGACGGCACTGCCCCGTTTTACCCATCCTGAAAACGCTGTGTATGTGTTTGGCCCAGAGGACAGCTCACTGCCACAAGAGGTTGTCGATAAAGCCCATCATGTTGTGTATGTGCCTACCAATGGCTGCATGAATCTGGCAGCAACGGTCAATGTGGTTTTGTATGACAGACTAGCCAAAACACTGGGTGCGATTGATGACCATCAGCAAATCGTCTCGAACCGGGACAACAAAAACAAGCTGGCCGTCAAAGGCTGCGTTTGACATAAAAAAAGGGCCATCAAATGGCCCTTTCTGTTTCATCGCGCCGTCTAACCCGACATAAATTGCCAGAACAAGGTCGACAATGGCGGCAAATCAATCATCAGCACTTCACTGCCTGACGCCTCATCCCAGACGGTATTCACCGTTTGTTCTACCGGCATCCCGCTGCCCCAGTACTGACTGTCATCACTATTGAGCACTAACCGATACTGACCCGGCTGAGGGACAGGTATGAGATAGTGTTGCCGCGCCACAGGGGTGAAGTTACTGACCACCAGCACCTTGTCGCCATTGCGGGCGAAGCGCTCATGCGCGATCACACTGCGGGACGCATCATTCTGCACGCACCAGGCAAAGCCGGAAGCATCACAATCCAGTTCATACAGAGCCGGGGTTGACTGATACAGGGCATTTAACGCCCGCACTAAGCGCTGTACGCCGGTATGGCGGTCATACTTCAGGTAATGCCACTCCAGCACGCCGTCGTGATTCCACTCCGCACTCTGGGCGATCTCGGCTCCCATAAAATTCAGCTTTTTACCGGGCTGACCATACATATACGCCAGATAGGCACGCAGATTGGCCGTTTGCTGCCATTCATCGCCCGGCATTTTATTCAGCAGCGAGCCTTTGCCATAGACGACTTCATCATGCGACAGCGAAAGCACGTAATTCTCGCTAAATGCATACACCAAGGGAAACGTCAGCGTATCGTGATGGTGCTGCCTGTAAATCGGATCCTGGCGGATATAACTCAGGCTGTCGTGCATCCAGCCCATGTTCCATTTGAAACCAAATCCCAGCCCGCCTTCATAGGTTGGCCTGGAGACGCCGGGAAAACTGGTCGACTCTTCCGCAATCGTCATGGCATTGGGATAAAGGCGGTAGACTTCTTCATTCATCCAGCGCAATAAACTGGCGGCGTCATGGTTGATATTGCCGCCTTCGGCATTGGGTATCCACTCCCCTGGTTGTCGGGAGTAATCCAGATACAACATAGATGCGACAGCATCGACCCGCAGGCCGTCGATATGAAAATGCTCAAACCAGTACAGGGCATTGGCGACCAGAAAACGGCGCACGTGCTCGCGGCCATAGTCGTAGATATAGCTCTGCCAGTCCTGATGCCAGCCGCGGCGCGGATCCGGGTCATGAAACAAGGCGGTGCCGTCAAAAAAGGCCAGGCCGTGATCATCGGCAGGGAAATGTGCCGGCACCCAGTCAAGAATCACGCCCACCCCGGCCTGATGGCACTGGTCGACGAAATACTTAAAATCATCGGGCGAGCCATAGCGGCTTGTCGGAGCAAACAGCCCCACCGGTTGATAGCCCCAGGAGCCGTAAAAAGGATGTTCCGCCACCGGCATCAGCTCAACATGGGTGTAGCCCATCTCTGTCAGATAAGGGATCAGCTCTGCTGCCAGCTGACGGTAACTCAGGCTTTCACCGGATGCCTGCCGCCGCCATGAGCCCAGGTGCAACTCGTAAATGGAAAGCGGTTGCTCATGCTTGGCTGTCACCTGACGCTGCTGCCATGGTGAGTCCTGCCAGTGATAACGGCTGTGATCATAGACTCTGGATGCAAATGACGGATACTGCTCGGCCTGATAGCCCCAGGGATCGGCCTTGTGAGGCAGGCTGTTGCCCGCCTGATCGCACAGTGCAAATTTATAGCGTTCACCGGCTGCCAGACCGTCGACAAAACACCCCCAGTACCCTTGCTCCAGCGCGGATAAAGGATGGCTGCGACTGTCCCAGTGGTTAAAATCGCCCACCACGCTCACCGCCGAGGCATTAGGCGCATACACCAGAAAACGTACGCCGGAGATCGGTGAGCCGCCGGTATCAAGCGTTAACAGTTGCGCACCCATATGGTGATACTGGCTCGAGGGCTGAGCCAGTTCAGCCAGATCCGGCAACCAGTCTTTGATCTTTACATGTCCGGCGCTCACGATTTACTCCTGCTTCTCGGCAGCTTGGCGGCGTACATCCGTCAACCGCTTCGTCAGATCCATGATGTCCTGACGATTAAACAAGTCTTCAAGATTCACCGACAGCTTACGCCGCCAGTTCGGATACTCATCTACCGTGCCCGGAATATTGACCGGCTTATCCATTTCCAGCCAGTCTTCCAGCTGCAGGCTGAGCAATGCGCTGGAACCCGCGGCAAGATGTAACTGCAGCGCTTCGGCCAGAGTACTGTCCATAGGCACATACCGGGCGTCACGGCCGACATTTTGCGGCAGGAAGCCATGCCAGTTGACGCTGTCCAGAATGCGCTGTTTGCTCTCTGCACGGCTGTCGAACAACCCCTGCAGTTGCTGCTCATCCGGGTACAAACCCAGCTCACGCCCGAGCTTGAGATCGTCGCAATGCCAGAAGCCTCTCAAGGTCGGCATATCGTGGGTACACAGGGCCGACATAGACTGCGCGGTATAGTGCGACGGCGAATAATAGCCACCGTCTTCAGCGGTTTCGAAGAAAAAGACCTTATAAGAGTGAATACCAGCGCTCGCCAGTTTATCGACGATTTCATCAGGCACTGTGCCCAGGTCTTCACCAATCACGGTGCATTGATGGCGGTGACTTTCCAGCGCAAGAATCGCCATCAGATCATCGACCGGATAGTACATATAGGCGCCTTGTTTGGCCGATTCGCCTTTTGGGATCCACCATAAGCGAAGCAGACCCAGCACATGGTCGATCCGTAACGCGCCGCAATGGCGCATATTGGCACGCAGCAGTGCAATGAACGGCTGATAGGCCGTTTTGCGCAAAGCCTGCGGGTTAAACGGCGGCAATCCCCAGTTTTGTCCCAGCGGGCCCAGGATATCCGGCGGCGCGCCAACACTGACACCCTGACACAGGGCATCCTGATCGGCCCAGGTTTCTGCGCCGGAATCGCACACTCCGACGGCCAGATCCCGGTAAAGTCCCATCACCATGCCTTTCTCTTCGGCAAGTTGCTGCGCTTCAGCCAACTGGGTATCTGCCAGCCACTGGAGGTACATATACAGCTGAACCTGCTCTGGATGCGCGGCGATAAACTGTTTTACCGCGGCGTTATCGAAGTGACGATACTGCTCCGGGAAAACCGGCCAGCCCCAGATTTGATCGTTCTGATTTTTCAGCTCGGCATGGAGTGCATCAAACGCGGCCTGGTGCAGCAGGCTCTCCCCGCCGGTTTCGACGAAATCAAGAAACTGTCGGCCACGAGCGGTCAGTGATGCCAGATGACGTTGCTGAAAGGTGTGAAACAGCATTGGCAGCACAGTCATTTTCAGGCATGCCACTTCACTGTAATTGACCCAGTTACTGTCACGGGCCGCCACCAGGCGCTGCTGGAATTCGTCACTGCCCACTAATTGCAACGCCTCATCACACTGAGCAAATTCCGGGACGGAACACACATCAATGTAGATGATGTTCAGCCAGCGACGGGAAGACGGGCTGTACGGGCTGGCACCTTCCGGATTGGCCGGAAACAAAGAATGGATCGGGTTCAGGCCGACAAAATCGCCGCCACGGGATGCAATATCAGACACCAGATGCTTGAGATCGCCAAAATCGCCGATACCCCAGTTATGACCGGTACGCACTGAATACAGCTGGACACTGGCGCCCCAGAGCTTCTTGCCCTTCTCCAGCGCCGGCTGCTTATAACAAGCCGTTGGGGTGACAATCAGTGTCATCTCATAAGGTGACTGGCGGCGTTTACGGAAAATCTCAAGCCTGTGATAGCCCAGCGCAAGGTCAGGCAGCGCAAATGTCATACCGCCGCCCTGCTCACGGTCATCTGTCACCAACTGCGACTGCAGCCAGCCTTCCATGACTTCACCCTGCTCCGTTTCCAGCCGCCAGCTGAAATCGCTGATGCGGGCACTGCGTCCCAAAGTCAGTTCGATATGCACAGGTTCACCGCGGCGAACGACTTTCACCGGGGCCAGCACTTCTCTTGGCTGTAACCTGGCCGCTGAGGATTCCAGCGCCTGATCACTGCTGGTATCGTAACCCAGCGCGATCAGTAACCGGCTCTGTGTCTCAGTACTTACAGATGTTTCCGCACCCCAGGCACTGATGTAGCTGTCAGCCAGCCCGGCCTGCCTGGCAATCTCTTTCACAACCTTTTCTGTTCTCATTCTTCTTCTCCGTGACACGGTTAAGGCTGACTGTCTCTCCCACAAGTTCAGCCTATGTCACTACTTACAATAACGCCGGGACCACACAGCCCCGGCAAAAATATCAGCGTTTTACCGCTTTCAGTTGCCAAATGTTCTCTACATAGTCGCGAATACTGCGGTCTGAGCTGAACTTGCCGACCAGCGCGGTATTGAGTATCGCTTTTCGCGCCCAACCGGCTTTATCCCGGTAAGCGTGGTCAATGCGTTCCTGAGCCGTGACGTAATCCGCGAAATCGGCCAGCACCAGATACGGATCGCCTCCTTCCAGCAGATTGTGTCGAATGCCTGCCAGTGCGTCGGGCTCACCCGGTGTAAAGGTCTCGCCCAGCAGCAGATCCAGCGAGGCTTTCAGTAGACTGTCAGACTCGTAGTAACGGGTTGGCTGATAGCCTTTGTGGACAAGTTCCATGACTTCGTCCACCAGCAAACCGAAGATAAAGATATTGTCATCGCCGACTTCTTCACGGATCTCAACATTGGCGCCGTCCATGGTGCCGACAGTCAGCGCACCGTTCAGGGCCAGTTTCATATTCCCTGTACCTGAGGCTTCTTTACCGGCCGTCGAGATTTGTTCAGACACATCCGCAGCCGGGATGATGATCTCCGCCAGGCTGACACGATAATCAGGAATGAAGACCACTTTCAGCTTGCCGGCAAGACGCGGATCATTATTCACTTTCTCTGCCACTTTGTTGATGGCAAAAATGATGTCTTTGGCCAGCGCATAACCCGGCGCGGCTTTGGCCGCAAAAATGAACACCCGCGGCTGCATATCAAACTTAGGATCGTTGAGCAGACGGTGATAGAGCGACAAAATATGCACCAGGTTCAGATGCTGACGCTTATATTCATGCAGTCGCTTGATCTGCACATCGAAGATGGCATCTGTGTTAAGCGTAATCCCCATGTTGTCGGCTACCCAATCGGCCAGACGCTGTTTGTTGGCCTTCTTCACTGCCATGAAAGCGTGCTGGAACTCGGCGTCATCGGCAAAGTCAGCCAGTGACGACAGCTGTTCCAGTTTAGCCGGCCAGTCTGTGCCGATTTTTTCATCTATCAGTGCGCTCAGTGCCGGGTTACAGAATTTCAGCCAGCGACGCGGGGTCACACCATTAGTAACATTCTGCAATTTACCCGGATACAGTGCGTCGAACTCAGGGAAAAGATCACGTTTAACCAGCTCCGAGTGCAGCGCTGCCACCCCGTTCACTGCATAACCGCCAATCACACACAGGTTTGCCATGCGCACCATTCGCTGGTTGCCTTCCTGAATGACAGACAGTTTACGCTTCACCTCATCATTGCCCGGCCATTTTGCCTCGACCAGATCCATGAATCTGTGGTTGATCTCAAAGATGATTTCTAAGTGACGCGGTAACAGATTGGCGATCAGTGATTCGCTCCAGGTCTCCAGTGCTTCCGGCAGCAAAGTATGGTTGGTGTAGGCAAAGACTGAATTACAGACAGACCAGGCATCGTCCCAGCTCATGAAGTGCTCATCGAGCAGAATGCGCATCAGTTCGGGAATCGCGATTGTCGGGTGGGTGTCATTCAGCTGAATGGTTTCCAGCTTGGCCAGATCTTCAATCGCATGGCCTGCGGCCAGATGACGACGCAGAATATCGGCCACCGAACAGGCGCAGTGGAAATACTGCTGCATCAGACGCAAGGTTTTACCCTGCTCATGATTGTCATTCGGGTACAGCACTTTAGTAACACTACCGGCCTGAATCGCCGCCTGCTGCGCCGCGATGTAATCGCCGTCGTTAAACAGCGCCAGATCAAACGGTGCCGGCGCACGGCACTCCCACAGGCGCAGAGGATAAACGCTGTTATTCTGATAACCGATAATCGGCAGATCCCAGGCGATCCCGTCTACTTGCATACCCGGCACCCAGCGGCGACGCTCTGCGCCAGCGTCATCGGTGTACACCTCGACATGGCCATACAAGCCGACCTTCTGGTTCAGCTCCGGACGCAAGACTTCCCACGGATAGCCTTCCTGACCACGCCACGCATCCGGGGCTTCCATCTGGCGGCCATGATCAAAAGATTGCCTGAACAGCCCGTACTCATAGTGCAAACCATAGCCGACAGCCGGAAACTCCTGCGCGGCCAGTGAGTCCATAAAACATGCCGCCAACCGGCCGAGTCCGCCATTGCCAAGCGCAGGATCGCGCTCTTCTTCCAGCAAATCTGTCAGGTTCTGACCAAGCGCAGCCATGGCGCCGGAAACCTGCTCATACAAGCCCAGGCTGATCAGATTGTTACCGGTCAGGCGACCAATCAAAAATTCCAGTGAGAGATAATTCACGCTGCGGCAGGATTGGGCAGACAACTGCTGCTCGGTTTCAATGAGGTTGCCTGTGCTTATGTCTGCCAGTGCACGGCTCATGGCCAGATACCAGTGGCGTGACGTCGCTGTCGCTGGTGTCTGCGCATAGGTAACCAGAAGATGTTGCTCAACCGAAGCCTGGAAAGCCGCCTTATCAAAGGTAGGCATCTTGGTTTGCGTTTGCATCATTCGTTTCTCGCTGTCGGGTTGTAATTGTAGAAAATGAAAAACTGTTGAGGCTAATGCTGCCTGTGCGGTACTGGAAAAACATCATCCCATGCCGTGGAGGTGGAGGGAGGAGCACGAGGGCGTAGTGATCAGTTCGCGAGAATTGTGTGACAAGCCGCTGACTTTTCGGGTGCTTCACCGCAGCGGTTCTGATGTTTATCACAAATATCGCTGGCAATGCGCTTGTACAGGGAAGTGATAAAAAGAACTGTGCTTGTTACAAAAGTGTGACCAACCCCTTATTTATGGGGATGAGAGGTATAACAACTGATGATTTAGTGAGTAACTCGGGTAATGATAAATGCGCCTGCACAATCATTCATGACAATAAAGATTAATCATAATTATGTGGATACCTTCAAAGCTTACCCGTCCCGGACGGTTACACAATGCGATCATGCGCCCCAGGTTGCTGGACCTGTTGCACCAGGCGCCCTCATACCGCCTGGTGCTTTTCCGTTCGCCGGCAGGCTATGGCAAAACCACCATGGCTTCTCAATGGCTGAATGAGCATCCGCATACGGGCTGGATTAACCTTGATGACAGTGATAATGACACCTTCCGCTTCGCGAATTACCTGTTACAGGCCCTCAATAAAGCCACAAAAGATGCCTGCCTGAAAACCAGGGCGATGGCCGAGCGCCGGCAATTCGCCTGCCTCAGTACCCTGTTCAGTGAATTATTTGCCGAACTGCAGGACTATCCGCACCAGACCTATCTGGTTCTGGATGACTATCATGTCATCAACAACGAAGACATACATGACGGTATGCGTTTCTTCCTGAAAAACATGCCGGATGAACTGACTCTGGTCGTCACCAGCCGCAGCCTGCCGCCATTGGGGACAGCAAACCTGAGGGTCAGAGATTTGCTGATCGAAGTCGATCATGAATGGCTGGCCTTTGATGAAGAGGAAACCACGCGATTTTTCAGTAAACGTGTGGCCAATGAGATCGAAACCAGTGCACTCAGCAGTCTTCGTGCTCAGGTGGAAGGCTGGCCTTCTGCCTTGCAGCTGATTGCCCTGCATGCTCAGCAAAAACCGAACCATCTGATTGAATCGACGCTGTCTCTGGCCAACTTTAATCGCAGCCACCTTTGGGACTATCTGGCTGAAGAGGTCTTCGATTTACTCGATGAAGACACGCGATCTTTCCTGCTGCAATGTTCGGTGCTGGATATGTTTAACGCTGAACTGGTGATTGATTTAACCGGACGCAGCGATGCACTGGTGAAGCTGGAGTACCTGAACCGCTACGGACTCTTTATCACCCCGCTGGAAGGGGCGGATAACTGGTACAGATTCCATCACCTCTTTGCTGAATTTCTGCGCCACAAACGCCACTCGCATATTCCTGAACAACGAAAGGATTTGCATAACAAAGCGGCCAGGGCCTGGCTGAATCAAAGCAGCCCGCAGCAAGCGCTTTACCATGTGCGAAAAAGCAACAATCAGCCGATGATGGTCTCTATTCTCAGCGATCATGGCTGGAGTATGTTTCACCACGGAGAACTCAAACTGCTGGAAGAATGCATAGCAACGTTAGATCGCAGCATGCTCTTTAGCAGCCCGCGCCTGATCCTGCTCAGACTCTGGCTGGTTCAAAGCCAGCACAGGTATAACGAAGTGGGCGATCTCATTGCGGAATCTGAAGCTGAAATGCAAAGCAATAACATCAGTTTCAATGATGCCCTTCAGGGCGAATTCAATGCGCTACGTGCGCAGGTGGCGATTAATCAAAGCAAACCAGAGGAAGCCTTATTGCTCTCTGAGCAGGCTCTGGGACAATTGCCGGCCAACACCTATCGCAGCCGCATCGTCGCCACCTCTGTGGTCGGTGAAGTCCATCACTGCCTCGGCAATCTGAGCCGTGCGCTTCCTATGATGCAGCAGACTGAAAAGATGGCGCGTCAATACCATGTCTATCATCAGGCACTGTGGGCCTTGTTGCAGCAAAGTGAAATACTGCTGGCGCAGGGCTCCGTACAGCCCGCCTTTGAGCTGCTGGAACAAGGATTCAAGTTAGTCCGGGAGCAGCAATTACAGCAAGTCCCCATGCATGAATTTCTGTTGCGTCTGAAGTCGCAGATACTCTGGTGCTGGAACCGGCTTGATGAAGCTGAAGAAGCCGCGTTGAAAAGCCTGGATGTGCTGGCCCCCTATGATGACACTAAGTCGCTGCAGGCTTACTCAATGCTGGCCAGAATTGCCATCACCCGGGGTGAGCAGGACAAAGCCGCCCGGTATCTGCAACGCTGCAATGATCTCATGGAAACCGCGGATTTCCACATAGACTGGCGCGCTAATACCGATGTCGCTAATCTGCTTTACTGGCAGCAAACCAAAGAGCTGGAGAGTGTCCGCCACTGGTTATCGCAGGCAGAGCAGCCGGAAGGCGCCTGCAACCATTTCCAGCAGCAACAATGGCGTAACCTGGCCATGGCGCACCTGATGCTGGGTCAGATTGACCAGGCCCAGCATATTCTCAGCATGCTGCTGGACAGTTGCGATAAGCATCAGCTGATAACCGACAGAAACCGTAACCTGATCCTTCAGGCCGTGATCAGGAAAAAAGCCGGCGATCGCAACGCCGCGTTAACCCACCTTGCCGAAGCACTGCGGCTGACCAACAGCACAGGCATGGTCGGCAACTTCCTGATTGCAGCCGAAGACATTCAGGACTTACTGCAAGAACTGATTGATGAAAAATTATTAAACGAGCTGTCGCAACACAGAGCACGTCAGTTGCTGCGTGAAATGAACAGTAAAGAGCGTCATCGCCTGGTCCATTTTGATGAAGCCTTTGTCGAAAAGTTGCTCAATTTACCTGACTTGCCCGAGCTGATAAGAACCAGTCCGCTGACACAAAGGGAATGGCAGGTGCTGGGATTAATTTATACCGGTTACAGCAACGAACAGATTGCTTCTGAACTGGACGTAGCCGCTACGACGATAAAAACCCACATCCGTAATCTGTATCAGAAGCTCAACATCGCCAACCGCAGCGAAGCCATTGAAACCGCTCAGGAACTGCTTAGCCTGATGGGTTACCAGGCATCTTGATACTCAGGTATTAAACAGGGGGGAGGTTCTCCTCCCCCACAACTCATCCCCGGCTCTTTTGCAGACAATCAGCGTTCAAGCAGATCTGCTGTCGTGACCGCCTTAATCTTGATTGGAAAACTCTCGGCTGCCGACAGCACAAAGGTATGATGCTGCCGGATCAACTCACCGCAAGCATACGGCTTGTCATGGGTGGTATGCGCATCAGACACTAATTCAATCTCATAACCCAGCACTGCCGCACGCCGCGTGGTGGTATCCACACAAAAATCCGTCGCATAGCCGCAGACGACAAGTTGTTCAATCTCAAGACGATCCAGAGTGGCCTTCAGTACAGTGTCATGGAAGGCGTCCGGCGTCGTTTTACGCACCAAGACATCCCCTTCTGCGGTGATCAGATCGGTATGCAACTGCCAGCCTTCGCTCTGATAGGCAATCTCAGTGTCAGGCTCTTCATGCTGAACAAAAATCACAGGCAAGGCTTTCTCTCTGGCCCATGTGGTGAGCTGGTTAATCCGAGCAACCACGGCATCTGCTTCAAATGGCTGAGGCTCAGGTTCAAAGCAGATAAGCTGTACGTCGATAACCAGAACGGCTGTTTTCATCGTGTGTCCTTACATCATTGTGTGGTGGAGAGAATGGCAGTGATAGTCAGTCAACAAATGCACAATATGCAGTTAAACCCATAAATTAACAATCCTGATGTCGCTATTCACCTCCGGCTAGTTCAACTTTTTCGAACGATCTATTCACTTCGGCACTCTGGTACTGCGCCATAGTCAAAGTAAGATGAAGGCACTTGAAAGGTATTTACTGCGAGAGAGGGAGTCAGTATGTTTCACGCTCACGTGTATTTTGATTTACCACAACTGGATTTAGCGGAGCAGGTGCGCCAGCGCATCATAGCAGAAAGAAAGGCCGATATTCTGGCGATTTACCCGCTGGTACCACGCTTGGTAGGCCCACACGACAAACCGATGTTTGAAATGCATTTTGCCGATAACCAGACAGGATTTATTGATTGGCTGGATCAGCACAGAGAAGGTCTGTCTGTACTGATCCACCCGGTATCAGCGAATGAGCTCAATGATCACACGATTCATGCTCGCTGGCTGGGTAAACAATTACCCGTACACACAGCGATTTTTACAGCTCAACGGTAATCTTTTCCGCCAGAGACATAGCCAGATTATTATCGTAGTACGCCGCTTCATTAATGAAATGCGGGTAAGCTTCATAATCGCCGTCCCAGCAAATCTCACTGCCGTCAAACAGGGTAAAGATAGGATCGCCGCCATGCAGAGGTCTGAAATCATTATCCTGTACATTTTTATGCACCATGCCAATTCGCTCGCCTTGCGCATTTTCTGGCAGTTTTAAGGTTTCTGTGTAACGGAATGCTTCATAGGTCGGCGGTAATTCCGGCAACTGGCCTTTATTATACAGATCGACATAATCCAGGATATGACCTGTCATTGTCTCCATCCAATCCAGCACATCCTGGCGGATGACAGATTGCGGCTGAGGGCCAATCTCAACAATCACACCCTGCTCTGCAATCGAGCAGACAAACTTATGCTCAGCCAGTGGAATTTGATCTTCAAAGACCACTACAGCTTCAGGCATCTGCGCTTTAACATACGCGCCCATTCGGATATTGAAATCATCCGATTGCAGCACAATCAAGGTTGGCCCCATATTGCTGGTTGTATTGTGTAAATCAATGATGAAATCTGTTTTGGCATCCCCTTTTGGTCCCAAAACCGCATTCATGACCTTCGCCCTGCTTTGTTCATAGTTCGCCAGCTCAGGGTTGGCCAGATCTTCTACCGCAAACTGACGGTTCAGATCGCTGTCAAGGTAGCGTTTATTCTCTTCATGCGCTTTGGGATTAGCAAACAGAGTCTGCGTAGTGAAGCTCTCTCGGGTAATACGACTGGCATCTTGCTGCCATTTGCGCAGCAAATAAATACCGCTGAATTCATTCCCGTGAGTACCGCCCACAACGGCTACAGAATTAATGCTTTTCATCCTTATCATCACCACTTGGATTATCAGAAAACTTGAAGAGAATCTCAGTATGCCAGCCTTCTTTGCGGCAAACAAACGAATAAACAGGCGGATTAAAGGCAAATCTATTCAAACGCTTAATGCGTTACCTTGCCTCTCATCGATTTGACCTGCCCACGCTGGGTTTTCTTATCTACCCGCCGCCGCTGAGAGGATTTGGTTGGCTTTGTGGGCTGGCGTTTTTTCTCTTGCCTGCCTGCTGACTGAATCAAGGCCTGCAATCTCTGCAGAGCATCTTCTTTATTCTGCTCCTGAGTTCTGAACTGCTGAGCCTTGATGATAATGACACCCTCTTTGGTTATCCGCTGATCAGAGAGCTGCAACAGCTTTTCTTTATAAAAATCAGGCAAACTGGAGCGCTTAATATCAAAACGCAAGTGTATGGCGCTGGAGACTTTATTGACATTCTGCCCTCCCGCTCCCTGAGCGCGAACGGCGGTAATTTCTATTTCCCAGTCTGCTATCTGTACTGTGTTCGATATATGCAACATAACTACTTAATCGTTTGGACTTCCCTACTGGTATTATCTGGGCCTGAAGCCTGAAATACCAGCGAAAAGCCAAATAAGCCAGCGTGATAACCCTTTCAATCTGTGATCTGCTCTACATCTCGCCTGCGTGGGGATTCATGGTATCCCTAAGTGATCGTATCCTGTCGTCATCAACAATCATTATGTTTTACAACAGTCGGTTATGAATATTTTACTGGGGTATATCGCAGAGTCTGGCCAGTTTTTACGTCCTTGGATCAGTGACATCGCAATGGCCATGATGGCATGCCTGCTCGTGGTGTTTGGCTCAGATATCAATATGATCCTGCGCCGCTATCTGTCGGGGACGAACTTTATCCTGCGCACCTGTGCCTTCATTTTTGTCAATGCATTCGGCTATGGCTTTATGATCATTGCTGCCGCGCCCTGGTTAGCCAGGCAGCTGAGCGGGATGAGTAATGTGTGGCTGTTTACCGTAATACTGGGGACATTCATCTTTCTTGGCAGCTGGGCGCAAAGGAATAATCAGGTGTAAAAAAACCGCCTTAATGAAGGCGGTTAATTTCTTGAGTCGGCCGATTAGAAATTCACGGTCAAACCATCGGTGCCAAGTATTTGGTCCAGCAGTGTGGTATCAATAATCAGGGTATCACCGGCTTGCTCCGGGTCATCTTCATTACCGTTACAAACCAGGTTCAGGTCATAAGTATCTAATGGCAAGTAACCAATCTCATACTGACCAGTGACAGGATCAACAGCTGCCGATGCCAAAGGTTCATTATCAGAACCTAAATCACCAAATTGACCGCCAATGGCTAGTGAATACGCATAGACAAATGCATCAGACAAGTCGCCACTACACAGCGATGCGTCAACCGTGCCGCCAATGGCAGCGACTGCTGTATTATCAACCACACGGACACCACGGGGTTTCAACTGGTAGCCGTTGGCATTAAGTACCATACTTTTGCGTAAATCAAACTCAATGGTATAAGCTTGGGTTGAATCAGCCTCGACAGTAAATCCATCAAGTTTCAGTTCACCGCTCGGGACACGAATACCTTCCACAGCATCACTTTCAGTAACAACATGCGAATAAGGTGTGCCGTCAGTATATGTACCCTTTTCCAGTACAGAGAGTCGCATCTGAGTATATTGACCGGCAAGTAATACTTCATCGCTCAGCACCTGAAGGGCATTTGCACCTTGGTAATCCAGCAGGTCAATCACCATGAACTCAGGATTCCCGTTCGCATCTTCAGGAATAGAAAGTCCATCTGGCACGCACGATGCTGAGCTTTGATCAGCGGCAAAAGACGTTGTTCCCCAAGACGCTTCGCTGCCCCCTGTGTGATGAACCGTAATATTGTCAAATGCTACACAGACTTGCTGTAAACCATCAACCGGGGCGTCAGACATAGCCAGGGAAAGTTTTCCCGTCGACTGGTCATCTGAATCTGAGCCACAACCTGCCAACAGCATACTTACCGTAGCGGCTATCATTAATTTTTTCATTTGGCTGCTCCACTCGCTTTTTGAGCAAGCTTAACGAGTTATTGCAGTCAAAGCATTATCAGCAACGAAAGTTAACAACAAGATGACAATGGCGAGCAGAGAAATGCCCTCAGAGCATAAGACGATGAAAAACAAGCTTCTTATTTATTTCGGGATCAATCCATCCGTATGCAGCCATGCTGCACAGAACGAGGATTTTCAAGGCGATGAAGACAGGAACCTACTGATTGCAGATCCTGATACTGATACTTAACGACCATCGCGGCTGCCAGCAGCAAACCAATCAGCGAGAGACGAGTCAACCACAACCATTGCTTATGCAATGCCATTGCAAGCGTGAACAAACACCCTACAACGATAAGCAGCAAACTTGGTGCAATATAACCAAAAAGCACTCACTCACCTCAAAAATATGCCAACGACCGGAATAATACGGTGTTATACGGAATATTTAAAGATGATTTATACACATTTACATTCACTCATAGTGGCATAATTATTAGGACAAATGACCAGAAATACATCCTTGGACTGAGATCTCACTTGAAAGACTTAAAAACAAAAAAGCCTCGATTTCTCAAGGCTTCTGTGAACAAAGCAACGGCAGAATCCTGAGAATTAAATGACAAGGCCACCATCAATTTTCAGTGTCTGCCCCGTGATAAACGCGGAATTATCACTGGCTAAAAACAATGCACCGTTTGCAATATCTTCTGGCTTACCCATACGCTGCAATGGCGTTTTCGACTTCATATACTCCAGAATTTTTTCAGGCAGGTTAACGGTCAGCGGCGTTTCCACAAAGCCAGGAGCGATACAGTTAGCGCGCACCTGAGCCCCTTTTCGTGAAAATTCCTTAGCCCAGCCCTTGGTCATCGCAATCACTCCGCCTTTAGTGGCGGCATAATTGCTTTGTCCAATATTGCCATCGGTACCTACCACAGATGACATGGTAATGATTGAGCCTGCGCCGGACGCCATCATGACAGGTGCCACTGCCTGCGTCATGTTGAACACCCCTTTCAGGTTCACGTCCAATACCATATCCCACTCATTTTCCGTCATTTTCTCAATCAGGTTATCTCTGGTGATCCCCGCATTATTTACCAGCACATCTACACGACCATAATCTTTTACAATGTTGTCAACAAAGCGACTTACCGACTCCCGGTCACAGACATTCAGCTCAATGGCTTTTACATTTTTGTAAGTTTTCTCCAGTTCAGCCATTGCTGCTGCATTCATATCACAGGCATAGACAATTTCAGCCTGCTGGTTGGCAAAGGTCTCGACAATACAACGGCCTATACCTTGTGCGCCTCCCGTAACAATGCAAACTTTATTGTTCAACATACTTAATTCCCTCTTAGTTCAAAAAACTGAAGCGAAAATCGAATCCAGTGCGGGCACACTGCTTCACCGCTCACTTCCATCATGTTGATTTTAGATGAAACAAATCAAAAGATTACCCTCAATGCTGCAATTCACCTTTGCGACCACTCTAATGAATCTATTAATCAAATCGCCCTGCTGAATACCGCAGCGATAATCATCAACTTTATCAAGACAGTTTGTTACCAATATGACATTAAATTACACACATCGCATTTCTCCCCTGAGCATCCTGTACTATTTCATATAAAACAGAGAATTAGTCGTTATCACTCCCTCGTCATGAACTCTTCACTGGTAATGAAGACGGCGTTTGCTATAAATGTATCAGGGAAGTGCGCAAGGATCAGATGCAGACATGCTTGATAAAGTAGTTTTTTTTCTACACGTAGTGCGACATGGCTCGTTAAGTGAAGCTGCAAAGCAATACGGGATTTCTGCGTCTGCCGGCAGCCGCTGGCTCAATGAGCTGGAAGAAAGCATGGGGGTCAGCCTGTTAAAAAGGACGACGCGGAAAATATCACCGACCCAGGCAGGACAGCGTTTGTATGACAGGTTTAACCTGATAAACGGTGAGATTAATGATGTATTCAATGAAGTTCAGAATCTGAGTAATGAAGATAAAGGCCAGATACGCATAGCCAGCACGCCTTTGTTTGCTAAGCATTACCTTAGCCAGATTATTGGTGAATATGTCCAGCTCCATCCGTCTATTAATTTTGTTGTTCTTGAAACAGCGTTTGAAGTCGATCATGTTCATGAGGTTGACTTTGCTATCCGTGCAAACGCAACCTACAGAGGTTTTCAGGATAAAGACAGTTTGCTGGTTAAACGATCGCTCATCCGTGAACCACTTATCGCCTGCTGTTCGCCCAAATATATCGCACAGTACGGTGAGCCGCGCCTGCCCGAACAGTTAAAGCAGCATTTTTGTCTTTACGCCACGACACTGGTCGGAGGCAATAAATGGATATTTGAGCAACATGGTGAGTACAACTCAGTAGAAATAGCCCGAACCGTTGAAGCTGACGACAGTGAAATACTGAAGAATATTGCGCTTGCCGGAGGGGGTATCGCTTATCTGCCCTACAGCCTGGTCAGTGAAGAATTAAATAACGGGCGGCTTCAAGCTGTTCTCAAAAATTATGTCAGCAGCCAGTTTGAACTTAACCTTTATTTTAAACCCCGTAAGTATATGCCTGTACGTTGTGTCAATTTTAAAGACTATTTAATTGAGCGCGTTGAGGAAATGGACAAAATAAATAAAAAATCCCTGGGATTGCCCGACCCAATCAAAATACGAGTAACAATCTAAATCTGCCATAGATCTTCTGTCATGGTGTTTTCGGTGAATTTCAGGCATAAAAAAACCGGGGAACCCCCGGTTTTTCTTTCATGACATTTCAGTCAGAAATTATTCAGCGCTTGGCTTACTGCGTTCCTGACGCGGAGCGTGGTTACGCTCGCCACGGAAGCTGCCACGATGGTCGCCACCACGGTTGCGATCAAAACGGCGCTCGCCTTCACGACGGCCACGGTTTCCATCACGTCCACCGCGCGGTGCACCATCACGTGGTGCGCCATCACGGCCGCCACGACGGTGTTCACGAAGAACATTGTCTTCAACAACCACGGCTTTCACGTCATTCTGACGAATACGCAGTTTCTTCAGTTGAGCAATGATCTCCGGGGTCATCTTCTTAGGTAACTGAACATAAGTATGCTCAGGAGCCAGTTTGATAGCACCGATATAGTCTTTGCTCAGACCCAGCTCGTTCGCGATAGCACCAACGATATCTTTAACCTGAACACCTTGCTCACGGCCAACTTGCAACTGGTAAGTATCCCAATCGGCATTGTTGGACTGACGGCGCTCACGACGCTCGCCTCGTTCACTGCGCTCGCCACGCTCACCACGTTCCGGGCGGTCACCACGACGATCACGACGTTGCTTCTCACGCTCAATCGCAGCAATCATAGGGTCCGGACCTTTGTAGAACAAAGGACGATTACCTTGCTGACGTTTCAGCAAAATGGCTGCCAACGTGGTCGCATCAACATCCACTGAACCTTGCAGTTTCTCAACCAGCTCAACAAATGCTTCCAGGCTGGCGCTTTCTTTCTGCTCTTCCAGCTCTTTACCCAGACGATCCAAACGCGCCAGAGCCACGTCATCACGCATAGGAAGCTGAATCTCTTCCATACGGGATTTGGTTACACGCTCAATGGTACGCAGCATGCGGATCTGGTTGGTGCGAACCAGAAGAATCGCTTTACCTTTACGTCCGGCACGGCCAGTACGGCCAATACGGTGGATATAAGATTCAACATCGAACGGGATGTCGTAGTTAAATACGTGCGTAATACGTGGTACATCAAGACCACGTGCAACAACGTCGGTAGCAACCAGAATATCGATAACGCCACGTTTGATGTGATCAACCGTACGCTCACGCAGAGACTGAGGAATATCACCGTGAAGTGCCGCTGCTTTAAAGCCACGGGAAGACAGCCAATCAGCCAGTCGCTCAGTATCCTGACGGGTACGGACGAAAACGATTGATGCATCGGTTTCTTCAGTTTCCAGCATACGAATCATAGCTTCGTCTTTCTCTACGCCTTTTACGACCCAGAATTGCTGTTCTACTTTCGCTACGGTACGGTTTTCACCGGCAACATCAATGCGTGCAGGATCGCGCAGGAATCGGTCAACGATTTCCTTCACCATAGGTGGCATAGTTGCAGAGAAAAGTACGCGTTGTGCTGACTCTGGCGCTTGCTCCAGAATCCAGGTAACGTCGTCAACGAAACCCATTTTCAGCATTTCATCGGCTTCATCCAGAATGAAAGTATGGACTTCATCCAGGTGCAGGCGATCACGGCTGATCAGGTCTTTCACACGACCTGGGGTACCCACAACAATGTGAGCGCCAGTCTTAAGCACACGCATTTGATCGACGATAGACGCACCGCCGTAAATTTCTAATACTTTCAGACCCTGGATATTTTTACCCAGGTTCTTAATTTCAGCAGCAACCTGAATAGCCAGCTCACGAGTAGGCGCCATAACAATTGCCTGAGGCTTATGTTGCTTCAGGTTAATTTTGTTCAGCAGAGGCAGAGAGAATGCAGCCGTTTTACCTGTACCAGTCTGAGCTTGACCCAGCGCATCGGTACCGGTTAAAAGAAGTGGAATGGAAGCAGCCTGAATTGGAGTAGGTGCCACGAAGCCCATCGCATCAAGTGCGGATAAAAGAGTGTCGGCCAGTTCTAACTGGCGAAATTCTGTAACAGATTCTTGCATTGGGATCCCAATAGGTAATCGAACGTAAACGGGGCCCCTTTGCCTTTAACACGGTTCAGCAACTGTATCCACAAGCATGGGCCTCGACTAAGGCGCGCATTGTGCGCTATTCAAGTCGAAATTACCAGAAAAAATTGATTGCTGTCACAAATTATAACTTAAGCAATTATTTATTATTCAAACAGCTTGCGATATGTACACTCTGACAAGTTTTCTAGGCATACTGATTCTCATCCCATTGAAAATATTGATTCCTGCCACCTTGTTTTGCGAGATATAACCCCTGATCAGCACCGGCTAACAGCACCTCTTCCTGTATGTCTTCCGCCGGCACTCTGGAATACAGACCCATGCTGATACTGATAACCCCTTGACGCGTACCAGAATGCGGGATCTTTAACTGATTGACGGCCTCAAGCATCTCCTCTGCCAGCAGCCTGAGCGCCTCAGCATCCATTTCCGGTACAAGGCAAACAAACTCTTCGCCGCCATAACGGCTGAATACCGCTTTCTCATGCCGGTTCGCTATATTGTCTAATGTCACCGCGACCTGCTTAAGGCATACATCACCTCTTTGGTGCCCATAGGTATCATTAAAGGACTTAAAATGATCCACATCCAGAATAATAATGCTCAGCGGTAACTTTCTGCGTTTGGCCACTTGCCAGTATCGCTTCAACGTCAAATCAAAAAAGCGCCTGTTCGCCACACCGGTCAGACCATCCTGCATGGACCAGGCCTCCAGGCGCCGGTTAGCGTCTTCTAATGCCTTGTTGGTCTGCTGTAATTCCTGGGTGCGTAAATGCACGCGCTGTTCAAGTTCAGCATTCAGCCTGGTCAATGCTTCATGACTTTGCTTAATCACGATTTGCTGGCCCAGCGCCGCGCCAAATAATTTCATGATTTCTTTCTGGTGATCAGTCAGGCTTCGCTGGCTGATCAGGTTATCTGCTGCAATCCAGCCAATACAGTTGTCACTGTTCCACATGGATATCATGGCATTCCAGCCTGTACCTACCTGCTGCGTACCATAATAAAGAGGCGCATTTTCCTTAACGACGACCACATCTTTGCGACTGAGTGCTTCATGGACCAGCGGATGATCGGGAATATCGTTAACAAAAGTGCGGCGCGACACAACGTTGCCCTGAGGATCAGTGCCGTACGTCCCCTGCATGGTGTACTGCTGCATATCGGTCAGAAAGATAGCTAGCCGGTCAATGCCCAGCTTTTGCCGGCCCAGCTCTATAGCGGTTCTGTACAAACAATCCAGATCGTTGGATTCTGCAAGTGCCAGCGTGACTTCATGTAATTGCTTTAATAAAGACAAGTATTCTCTGAGCGAGTAGTTGCGAACTTCCAGTTCTGCCTCAACACTGCGCCGGCTGATATTATGCGTCAGTGCTTCTTCTCGCAGCATGTGTACGCTGATATCAGACGCTATCAATAACAGCACTCGCTCGAAAGCTTTCAGGTTGTCATCCAGACGTTCTGGGATTGGCGTTTCTGCGTATAAATAGGCAACGATTTTCTCGTGCATAATGATCGGAAAAATCACTCGGCGCCAATCATCTGACTGATCTTTCCAGATGGCTTTGAACGGTGTCGCAGACTGTGCAGAAACGCTCTTACGGGATTGTTTGGATTCTAAAAGTAAATCTGACGGCACACCATTGTAATTCGACAAGGGTAAAGGATGCAGGTAGTACTTAAACTCTTCATTACCCATCCAGCTTGCTAGCACTTTCGATTGGCCTTCATGCTCAACAAGCAATGTCAGATAGGTTAAATCCAGCATATGATGCAGCGTTGAAAGCAAACGATGGCACCAACGCTCCATGTTTGCCTGACGGGCAAGCGTATCAACGAGTTTATCCAACTCATCGTTGAGTTTAAACGGCATGCTTTTCCTTACGCGATTATCTGTCTTATCACTTCATCGTGGGTAGAACAGAGTACAAAATACTCCAGATTGAAAATAATAACGACCTCAGGTGCACACTTCGAAAATTGAAGGATAACTTTCTGCAACATTTGTGACCAATCATTAATATGAACAATTAATGTCCGTTATGCCGCCAGAAAAGCTCACTTAGCTATTGATACATATATCATTGTATATTAAGCCGTTCTGACATTTTTCCGGCAAATGATTGTCCGCATCCTGATAACCAGAATTCCTGCCAGATGAATAGCTTTATCAACAGCACTGACTGCCCTTCATGGCAGCGAAAGCCGGAAAAGTCGGATTACCCTTGGTTTTGAGCCTGTTAATACGTATAGTGTGACGGTTCATAATCCGGGACCAGGCATAATGTTTCAAGATAATCCGCTTTTAGCACAACTGAAAAAACAAATTCAAGAATCGCTTCCTAAGAAGGAAGGCCAAATCAAAGCCACTGACCGCGGTTTTGGTTTTCTGGAAGTCGATGGAAAAGAAAGTATCTTCATTCCACCTAACTATATGAAAAAGGTAATGCACGGCGATCGTGTTGTTGCTGTTATTCGTACAGAAAAAGAGCGTGAAGTTGCTGAGCCGCAAGAATTGGTTGAACAGTTCATGACTCGCTTTATCGGCCGCGTCAAACTGTTCAAAGATCGCCTGAATGTTGTTCCGGATCATCCACAGCTGAAAGAAGCCATCAAAGCCCGCACAGTCAAGGGATTAAACCCTGAAACCCTGAAAGAAGGTGACTGGGTTGTCGCTCATCTGACTCGCCACCCTCTTGTTGGCGATAACAAGACTTTTTTCTGTGAAATCAAAGAAAAGATTACTGATAGCGAAGATAAAATTGCCCCTTGGTGGGTCACGCTGGCACGCCATGATCTTCCTAATGCCGAACCTGCTCCGCAAGAGAGCTGGAACATGCTTGACGAAGGCCTGACACGTGAAGACCTGACTGAGATTCCTTTCATTACGATTGATGGCGAATCAACCAAAGACATGGATGATGCCATTTATACCGTAGCGAAAGAAGATGGCAGCTTCGAGATCACCATAGCGATTGCCGATCCGACGTCTTACATCGAAGTTGGCAATGAGATGGATAAGGAAGCTCGCGAACGCGGCTTCACAATCTACCTGCCAGGCCGCAACATCCCCATGTTGCCGCGCGAGTTGAGTGATGAGCTTTGTTCTCTGATGGAGAATGAAAAACGCCCTGCCCTATGTTGCCGTGTAACGGTTGATAAAGACGGTGTGATTGGCGACGACATTACTTTCTTTGCGGCATGGATCCGTTCGCAAGGCCGTTTAAGCTACGATGATGTCTCCGACTATCTGGAAAATGGCAGCTCAGCAAACTGGTCTCCTTCTGCAGTTATCGATGAGCAGGTACGAGCCCTGCAGGCTTTTGCCAATGCCCGTAGCGAATGGCGCAGCAAAAACGCCGTGGTGTTCCCGGATCGTCCGGACTACCGCTTCGAATTGAGCGAAGACAACGATGTGATCGCAATACATACCGATCCTCGTCGCACTGCGAACCGAATGATCGAAGAAGCCATGATCACCGCGAATATCTGTGCCGGACGTATGCTTCAGGAAAAATTCGGCAAAGGTGTTTACAACACTCATGCCGGCTTCAATCCTGAAAAGCTTGATACCGCCATGGACTTCCTGACCACTGCAGAAGCACCGTTCGAAAAAGAGCAGTTGTTGACGCTGGAAGGCTTTAGCGCCCTTCGCCGTTGGCTGAACACGCTTGATACCACTTATCTGGATAACCGACTGCGCAAATTCCAGGCCTACAGTGAAGTGGGCAACACGCCTGCACCGCATTTTGCAATGGGCCTGGATGTCTACGCAACCTGGACATCTCCGATTCGTAAATATGGCGATATGATCAACCACCGGATGCTGAAAGCAGTTATTTCCGGCAATGCACCTGCACAAACGCCAGATGACAATATTGGTGAGGAAATTGCGACACATCGCCGTAATCACCGCATGGCTGAACGTGATGTGGCTGACTGGCTGTATGTTCGCCTGCTCAAAGACGCCGTTCAGGAAGGTACCGTCTTTACCGCGGAAGTGTTCGACATCAACCGTGCCGGCATGCGTGTTCGCTTGCTTGAAAACGGTGCTTCGGCCTTTATTCCTGCGCCACTGATTCTGGACAATAAGCAACGTATCGAATGTAACGGTGATCTGGGCATCATTAATATCGATAAAGTACGCGAGTTCCAGCTGGGTGATCACTTCGACATTGTCCTGACAGAAGTGCGTGAGACAACACGTCAATTGGTTGCCAAACCTGTTAAGCAATTCCCTGAAATTAACGCTCAGGAACCCGAAGAAAATCAGGCTGAAACCGAAAAAGCGTGATAATCCCAAGAACCAGGTTGGAGCTCTCCAACCTGGTTTCACTCTCCAATCTGAATAGTCATACATACACTCTGGTATTCCATGTCGTATCTCCAAAACGTTGAACAATGGCTTGATAATGTCGTCATTGGTTTGAATCTGTGCCCGTTTGCTGCAAAACCACGCAGAAAGGGACAAATTCGTATTGCAATTTATGAGACGGATTCTCTGGAAACACTGATGGAAAATATCTATCAGGAATTAATACGTTTAGATGAGACACCAGTGTGTGATCTTGATACAAGCCTTGTCGTATGTCCTAACGTTTTACAGGATTTTGACGAGTACAATCAGTTTCTTGATATGGTGGATGCCTTGATTAGACAGTGCGACCGGGATGGTATCTATCAGGTAGCCAGTTTTCACCCAGATTACTATTTTTACGGGACTAAGCCAGATGATGCTGAAAATCTGACAAACCGGGCACCATACCCCATCTTCCACCTGATTCGTGAAGATAGTATGGAAAAAGTGCTGGCTCACTATCCTGATCCTGAAGGAATACCTGAGCGCAATATTGAAAAAATGAATGCATTATCTGAAAAAGACATTCGTCGTCTTTTCCCGTTTTTATTTAGCAAACCCTAAATGACAACCAAGGGCTTATCAATTTCATACTTCTAACCTATGAATCAAAAGAACTCATTGACCAACCTTATCGAGTGTAAGCATTCAAATGTGTTGGGATTAAGCATTAAGTTAGCTATGATATCTCCTTGATAGGGAATATTGTAATGCATACACTCTCATTTTCAGTATTTAGAAACGCCAAAATGCGTTTCGCTCTGCCTTTGGTCCTTGTGGCAGGCACTTTTGCGGCTCATAGCGACATCGTTGCTATCATGTCGCAGCACGTTGATGTTTTACTACTGCTTCCCTACATACTGTTGAGTTTGGTAATGATGCTGTGTCAGCCATTCAATCAAAGTAAGACTGGGATCAGTGCGATGCTGATGCTGCTTGCCTACTATCTGATCCAGCAAAACCTGCAGGCACCACTTTCTCAGTCGCAAACCGGGCTGACGTATATTTTACTGGCAGTACTGCTGCCGCTTAACCTGTTCCAACTTCACTTCATTCCTGAAAGGCGGCTTTTCTCGCGCTTTGGTTTGATCTACCTTAGCGTGCTGGGCCTGCAGCTTTGCTGGGGCTGGTTACTGATAAACCACGTAAATCCTGAACGTTATAACGCCACCTGGCAGATGTATTTTTATACCTTAGGTGAGTATTCGCCGTTGCCTTTGCTCTTGATTACAATGATTGTGGCTCTGGTTTGTGCCAGCGCTTCTATTATTCTGAAAAGAAATCAAGGCTATGATCAGGCAACCTTCATCTGTCTGTTGTTTACCGGGCTAACGCTATTTCAGTTCCAGCAACCCTATATTTCCAGTATTGCCTTTACAGCCGCTTCCAGCCTGCTTTTGCTGAATCTGATTTCCTGTTCGCATGAATTGGCTTTCATAGATCCGCTAACCGGCATACCCGGACGCCGGGCAATGGAAACTGAGTTAAAACACCTTGGCCGCACATACACACTGGCAATGCTGGATGTCGACCATTTCAAGAAATTCAATGACAAATTCGGCCATAAGACGGGTGATGATGTACTGCGTTTAGTTGCCCAGCTACTCCTTAATATCAATATCAAAGCGGATGTTTATCGTTATGGTGGCGAAGAGTTCACCATCTTGATTAAGGGAAAGACCAAAAATCAGTGTCTTGATGCTCTTGAAGAATTACGCGAAGCCATTGCAAGCTACCCTATGCACATCAGAGATTTCGAAAAACGGCCTTCTGATGATGAAGACGGCAAGCGTAAACGCGGGAAGAGCAAGCAATCCGAAGTGGTACAAATTACCGTCAGTATCGGTGTCGCCGACAGCCTGGAAGACTCCAGAACCGCCAACGTTTTGAAAGTGGCAGACAAAGCGCTGTATAAAGCGAAGCAAAACGGCCGCAATCAAGTTGTGTAACACGCATACTATTCGCAGTTTAAAGCACAAAAGCCTTATCAGCCTGATAAGGCTTTTGTGCTTTTCTGGTACAGGGAAACGAGAATAAAGTAAATGCTTTGATCAACGAACCAATAATCACCACCACCATAGGCGATGGTTTAGGAGTGGCAAATAAAAAGCCCAGTGAAAACACCGGGCTATGGTTACCAATCAAACCACTGTCTGTTAATAAACAGAGAGAAGGTCCAGCTATGCAGCAACGCCAATAATGTGAGAGAAGTGACTTAACAGATCGGCGGCCAAACCAAAGCTAAGTATTCATCTCGGGAGTGGCCTGCACCTAAGTGAAAGCAGGCCTGTTTATAATTATCCTTTTACTCCTCCGGCAGTCAGACCACCGACAAGAAATTTCTGAGCCAGCAAAAATACCAGAGTAATCGGTAATGCGGACAACACAGCAGCGGCTGCGAAATCACCCCATAGATAATTTTGCGGATACAAATATTGCTGCATTCCAACAGCTAATGTGTAGGAATTTACATCACGTAATAACAAGGATGCAACAGGAACTTCGGTTACAGCGGCAATAAACGAAAGAATAAACACTACAGACAGGATAGGTACAGATAACGGCAGCAAAACCAGCCTGAACGCCTGCCACGGACTCGCCCCATCTAAGGCGGCAGCTTCTTCCAGTGAATTGTCGATGGATTCGAAATACCCTTTAATTGTCCACACGTGCAGCGCAATACCTCCCATGTAAGCAAAGATCACACCGCCGTGAGTATTCATGCCAAGAAACGGAACATAGGCGCCCAGGCGGTCGAACAATGCATACAGTGCTACCAATGCCAAAACTGGCGGAAACATCTGTAATATCAGCATAGCACGCAGAATTTGGCTTTTACCGGCAAAGCGCATTCTGGCAAAAGCGTAAGCGCAAGTTGTGGACAATGCCACAATTCCGATGGCAGTGAGCCCGGCAACTTTCACAGAATTCCAAAGCCAGGTCAGTACCGGAAACGGCGGCAATGTTTTACTGCCATCGGCATGTTCGACCGCAATCCCTAACGCCAGTTTCCAGTGCTCCAGCGACGGGTCGCTTGGGATCAGTTCACCAGAGGCATAATTCCCTTCACGGAAGGAAATAGCGACCACCATCAACAGCGGCAACATGATCAGCGCCAGAAAGCACCACATTGCTATATGAGTCGCCCAAACGCGATATTTCAAAGATTTTGGTTGTACCATCGCCATGAGTCTTCCCCTTACTCAGCATCCAGTTTTGTGAATTTCATATTCAGTAACGACAAACCGCCTACCAGCAAGAATATCAATGTGGCAATCGCCCCTGCCAAACCAAAATCCTGTCCGCCCGCACCTTCAAAAGCAATACGATAGGTATAACTCACCAGAAGATCCGTATGACCGGCAGGCACGCTGGTGCCAAGCATATCCGGGGCGCCGTTTGTCAGCAGCTGAATCAATACAAAGTTATTAAAGTTAAAGGCAAAACTGGCAATCAAGAGTGGCACCATAGGTTTTACCAGCATAGGCAGCGTAATGCGGAAGAAGTTATCCAACGGGCCCGCACCGTCCATGGCGGAAGCTTCATACAAATCATCAGGAATGGCTTTCAGCAGGCCCATTGCCAGAATCATCATATAAGGGTATCCCAGCCAGGTGTTCACAATCAGAATCATGGTTTTGGCCAGAAACGGATCGGTGAACCATGACGGACTCAAGCCAAACAGACCTTGCAGTACCTGATTAATTTCGCCAAAACTTTGATTAAACAGGCCCTTGAATATAAGAATCGAAATAAAGGCAGGTACGGCATAAGGCAAAATAAGCAGCACGCGGTAAAGAGCACGTCCTTTCAATGCCTCCCAGGACACCACCTGCGCCAGTACGACACCAACGGCCAGCGTGAACACAACCGTCAGGGCCGAGAATACTATGGTCCAGATAAAGATGCTGACAAACGGCCCCTGAATGCCGGGATCGGTAAATATCCGGGTGAAGTTATCCCAGCCGCTGTTGACGATAAAGCCCGGCGACATTGACTCGCCGATAAACTGCCCTGCCTCGTTGACTTCCTGATAATAACCCGTCTCCCAATTGGGTTTGTACACCTGCTTGGTCTGTTGATTGATCAGCGTTTCGCCATCGCCTTGCAGTGCAAAAAGTGACTGGCTGGCGGCAAACTTACGCAATCCCGACATTGTCAGGTTATCGCCGTTTGGCAAGCTGACGACCAGAGCGCTCAGCTGCTGACGGTTCTGAATCACTGTTTTTAGTGGCGCCGCATCTGTCGACGGCTGCTGGGACAGCGACAGGCTTAGCGATTCAGGCAATGCCTTCAGGTCAATGGGTTCACTCAGATACCAGCCATCCTGAGTATTGAGTGCTAACTGGTAGCGCCCCTCCTCGCCATACAGAGAAAAGCTATAGCTTTCACCTGTCTGAAAGGACTGTTCCATTAATACTGACTGGGCGCGCTGAAAGCTGAGTTGGTTACTCCCGCTGTAGTTTGTGAATGAGAGGCCAACGGTATACACGAGAGGAAAGATGATAAACAGAATCATCCCGGCGACACCCGGATAAATATAGCGATGCGCATAAGTGCTCTTGCGGGCAAACACATAAACGCCCAGAGCTGTCAGAATAAGGGTTAATAATGCAAACGCATATTCAGCACGTGCATACATAAGTATGGTGGCATAACCGTTAATGGCGCTCACTCCGCCCAGCGCGGCCCACTTGAGCCAGGTTCGCAGGGCAGGTTTGTTTTTTGAGTTCATTGTCATATCGGTAGCGTCAAGGGCCAGTTCGGCAACATGATGAGACGGCATCAGCGTTCCTCGCAGTACGTCTGAGGAAGGAGCAAGCAGGTGCTTGCTCCGATAGGTAAGTTTACTTGGTCATTCGATCAGCAACAGTATTTAATGCGTCTTCAACAGACTGACGCCCGTTAACCACATTGTTAATCGCTGCTTTCTCTGCATACCAGAAAGAAGACATCTGAGGGATATTCGGCATGACTTCACCGTTCATCGCATTCCCCATAGTCGCGGAAATACGGGCATCCGAACTCAGCTCTTCCTGAAACGAATTCAACGCAACCGCACCCAGCGGCGTGTCATTGTTGACAGTACGCAGGCCGTCGTTAGTCAGAAGATAGTTTTCAATAAACTCAACAGCCAGATCTTTGTTTGGCGAAGCAGAGCTGATACCTGCAGTCAGTACGCCAACAAATGGCTTGGACGGATTGCCATTCAGTTTAGGCAGCATGGCCACGCCATAATTAATGCCTGCTTTATCAATGTTCGCCCAAGACCAGGGGCCATTGATTGTCATAGCCACATCGCCTTTGTTAAAGCCAGCCTCAGCGATGGCATAATCAACGTCAGGGGCAATCACACCTTTATCAACCAGGCTTTTCACAAAGCTCATTGAGCGCTTTGCGCCCTCGTTGTTTACGCCAACATCTTTCGCGTCATAGCCGGAAGCGGTGAATTTAAAGGCATAGCCGCCGTCAGCTGCAAGCAGGGGCCAGGTAAAGAAGGGTTCTTGCAGGTTCCACATGATGGCGCGTTTACCTTGCTTTTTCAGCTCAGCATCCAGGGCAACCACGTCTTCCCAGTTCTTCGGCGGTTCAGGCAGCAAATCTTTGTTATAAATCAATGACAATGCTTCTACCGCAACCGGATAACCTACGTATTTACCGTTGTACGACACGGCATCCCAGGTAAAATCAGCAAACTTGCTACGGTAGGCATCAGAAGGTTTCACCTCTGCCAGCAGGCCTGCCTGAGCGTAGCCACCAAAACGGTCGTGCGCCCAGAGTACGATATCCGGACCGTCACCGGTTGATGCCAGCTGAGGAAATTTCTCCTCCAGCTTATCAGGATGCTCAACCGTGACTTTGATGCCCGTGTCAGCTTCAAACTTTTTACCCACTTCGGCCAGGCCGGTATAGCCTTTATCACCATTAATCCAAATAGTGATCTGACCTTCTTCAATGGCAGCGTGCGCTGAAACAGAACTGAGTGCGGCAAGGGTACAGAGTGCGACAGTACTGAGGACTTTCTTCATTGTTATATCCTTCCAGATGGTTATCGTTGCGTTTTCAATCGGCAACACATTTTCCAGCCTCTATCATCTATCAGCCATTCCTATGAAGCATCATCCCAGGCGCTACGCCCCCCATAACGCAGAGCGGAAATCGTGATCCTTATCATTTACGGGGGTGACCAAGTTCAAAAAACAACGATCATTCGTGACAGAGAGCACATACTACTTGCAATGATTTCAACAGGCAGCATGTCGCCTGAGAAAATGTGATCTGAATACTCCTCCCCCGCTCATCCCCCTGAGAAGAATAGTTCAGGGAGGATGTTGTACTAAGGCATTTTCCGCACAATAGCATCAACCTCAGCAAGGCTTGAGCGTGTTCAACGGTAAACTGTCTTTTTATTGTTGACTGTTGCTGTATGAAGCAACATTGATGTCCACCACTTGGCATCGTCACACCTGCGAGAATGTTGGGGAAGTCATTTTCGCAGTTTACGGGTAGCAGCCACTCCAATGCCGCTGTACTTTGGGCGCTACCCTGTTTTTTCTACACCGACTTTACTGGCACGCATAATGACATCTACCATAGTGCGGGCCAGAGACAAAACATAGAGGGAAGCCAGATGGCGAGTGTCACTTTACGCAATGTTAGTAAAGCTTATGGCGATAACCTGATTTCAAAAAACGTCAATCTGGATATCGCTGAAGGAGAATTTGTGGTGTTTGTCGGGCCATCGGGCTGCGGTAAATCCACTCTGTTGCGCTGTATTGCTGGCCTGGAAGACATTACCTCCGGTGATTTATACATAGGTGAACAGCGTATGAATGATATCCCACCTGCCCAGCGCGGTGTGGGTATGGTCTTTCAGTCTTATGCGCTTTATCCGCACCTGAACCTGTTCGACAATATGTCGTTCGGAATGAAACTGGCGAAAGCCGATAAAGCAGAAATTCGTAAGCGGGTAGAAAACGCCGCCGACATTCTTCAGTTAGGCCACCTTTTGGAGCGCAAGCCCAAGTCTTTGTCTGGCGGACAGCGCCAGCGTGTCGCAATTGGCCGTACTCTGGTCGCGCAACCCAATGTTTTCCTGCTGGATGAACCTTTGTCCAACCTGGATGCATCCCTTCGTGTGCAAATGCGGATTGAAATCGCCAAACTGCATAAGCAACTGGGCTGCACCATGATCTATGTGACCCATGATCAGGTTGAAGCCATGACAATGGCAGACAAAATTGTAGTGCTAGACGGCGGTTTCGTCTCTCAGGTGGGTAAACCGCTTGAGTTATATCATTACCCTGAGAACCGCTTTGTTGCCGGCTTCATTGGTTCACCGAAAATGAATTTCATCAGCGTGTTTGTCGAGCAGGTTGAAAAAGAACGTGTGATGGTTCAACTGGCGAACGGCACCACATTCTGGATTCCAGTCGATGGCACCACTGTCACCCGCGGGGATCGTATGTCACTGGGCATTCGTCCTGAACACCTGCTTTCTGGTGATGAAGGGGATGCCACAGTCGAGGGTGATATTCAGGTGGTCGAAAAGCTGGGCAACGAAACTCAGGTGTATCTGAACCTGAAAGGGGTTGATGCCGATTTCGTTTACCGCCAGCCTGACATACTGGATGTCGATGCAGGCCAGGTGCTCAAAGTTGGTATTCCGGCGCATCGCTGCCACCTGTTCCATCGCGACGGCAAGGCATGCCGCAGACTCTTCCAGGAATTTGGCGTGTAATCTCAATCCGTCCAGCATCAGTTCATCTGCCTTCACTTTGGCTATAAAACTGAATCCACACCATTTTCACCGCTAAGCACCGGGAAGCCAGTCATGCTTCCCGGTTTCTTTATTTCTCATACTTCTAATACGCAGCAAATCTATACAAGATAGAAATAAACAGGTGGCAGATTTTACAGTATGCTTGTTAGTGGAACGTGTCAGGAAGACACTGACTGGCACTGTGTCACAGCGATTGAGCCGGAGGTCACAATGAGTATCCGAGAACGCATTGAAGACATTGAACTACGCCTCACAGCCGCCTATCAGGAGGGAGATTATCAGCAGGTAAGAATGCTTGAACACCAACTGAAAGAAATTCGTGGCCAGCGCAGTATTGTGGATGATAAAGAACCTTACACCCCGGAAGGTCGCTTCTATCCCGATGATGGAGAGTAATTACCACCAGTAAGATATTCCTCAGCCCGGCCTGATTATGGCCGGGCGAATTATCACCGGGAATCGCCAGCATTTCTGGAATTGGCGGGGCTGAATTGGCGGGAAAGATGTCAAACACACCAACCAGTCCCCGATTTCCAGCAACCGCCCAATCACCTAGTTCATGACACTTTAATTGCAGTCCATCGGCTAACCGCCTTCAAAATCGTAAACATCGTATCACTTACAGACGTATTTTCACTGACGCGCTTAACAGTCATTTTACCGCCGAGTAAGTCACTCAAAGGCGGTGGCACCCATGTCCGATTTGAATAAAAAAGTGTCCGATTTGCGAAATACATCTCGCCCTCAAAACATAACAATGCATTCAAACGAACAATAAAAGGTCGATCATAATGACAACAATGCGCCGTCGACAACGACGCCTCAGAGCGAGTCCTCATCTTCGAAAACTCGTTCAGGAACACCAGATCGGTATTCAGGATTTAATTCAGCCTCTTTTTATCGAAGAGCAGATCACAACCAATAAGCCTATTGATGCGCTGCCGGGGTTAGTACGCTATGCAGAGCAGAATGTGGCACAGGAAGTTCGTGAGTTGTACGAGCTCGGCATCCGTTACGTGATGCCATTTGGCATATCGCATACAAAAGACAGCCAAGGCTCTGATACTTGGGATGAGCATGGCTTACTGGCACGTATGATACGGGCGATAAAGCAGGCATGCCCAGACATTGTTGTGATCCCCGATATCTGTTTTTGTGAATACACCACACACGGCCACTGTGGTGTGATTCACCGAGACGATGTCGATAACGATGCCACATTAGAAAATTTAGCCAAGCAAGCTGTGACCGCAGCAAAAGCCGGAGCTGACATACTGACTCCTTCAACCATGATGGATGGCCAGACACAGGCGATTCGTCAGGCTCTCGATCAGGCCGGTTACCATCATGTCGGCATTTTGGCTCATTCAATGAAATACGCTTCTGCATTTTACGGCCCATTTCGCCAAGCAGTGGATTGTGAATTATCAGGCGATCGTAAAACCTATCAGGCCAATCCGACAAACGGTAGGGAAGCACTGATTGAAGCTTCAATGGATGAACAAGAAGGTGCCGATATCTTAATGGTCAAACCCGGCACACCCTATCTTGATATTGTTCATCGCATCCGTGAAAACACCAACCTGCCCGTTGCCGTCTATCAAGTCAGCGGAGAGTACGCGATTCTGCAACATGCGATAGAGGCTGGTCTTGTCGATGAACGGCAGTCAGTTATGGAAACCATGCTCGGTTTCAAACGTGCTGGTGCGGATATCGTGGTGACTTACTTTGCCAGACGCGTCGCTCAATGGTTACAGGAGGATAACGATGTCAGTCACTAGTCAAAGCGTGACCAGATGACTTCGGTTCTTACTTCTGTAAAAAGCACCCTGATCTGATCCAATACTTTTGGACACCGCGTTAAGTGAGTAAAATGACTTATCGAGGTGAATATGACAACCAAAAAGACCCGCAAGACCTATACCGG
>NZ_JASJOJ010000022.1:0-73217 GCF_038519165.1 Photobacterium sp. SP02 | reverse complement strand
GATCACTTTCGCTATTTCGCCGGGTGTATCCGGGCGCAGGAAGGCTCAGCGGCAGCGCCTGGCTGTGACAACGCATCGCACCGATACGCACACAGGTACCGTCAATCGCAATCGGGCTGTTGCCGGTTGCCAGAATCTTGTTGGTCTCGACGCCGCCTTTCCACTCTTCTTTGCTCTGACCGTTTTCACGCTTCACATCGATCCAGGGGATCAGAGAGCCCGCCAACGGCACACCGAACTCAGATGTCGGGAAGTCGGCAGAACGCATGGCTTGCGCCACTTTACGGTCGATATCCAGAATAGACGTGGCCGGATTAGCCAGCTCGCTGGTAACGTTGTCATTAATGACACCCATCTGAGAGATCAGCTCGCGCATATTCTTAGCACCCGCGCCTGACGCCGCCTGATAAGTCTGGGAGGTCATCCACTCAACCAAACCTGCCTTGAACAGTCCGCCGACTGCCATCAGCATCAGGCTGACAGTACAGTTACCACCGGCGAATGAACGCACGCCAGAGTGGATACCCTGCTGAATCTGATCAAAGTTAACCGGATCCAGAGTGATGATGGTTTGATCATCCATACGCAGCGTAGACGCCGCATCAATCCAGTAACCTTTCCAGCCTGCCTGACGCAGCGCCGGATACACTTTCTCGGTATAGCTGCCACCCTGGCAGGTAATAATGGCATCAAGCTTCTTCAGTGCATCAATATCAAATGCATCATGAAGTACGCCTGCATCTTTACCGAAGTCAGGCGCAGGAATTCCAACCTGAGAGGTTGAAAAGAAAACAGGTTCAATATGGTCAAAGTCTTTTTCTTCCACCATACGTTGCATAAGCACGGAACCTACCATGCCGCGCCAACCGATCAAACCAACTTTCATCATAGCTTGCTACACTCCATGTTGACGTGATTGGGCACCTCCTAAATTGATTGGAGAAAAGCCACCTTAGTATGCAACAGGTCAAATAAAGGCCATCAGTGACACACTGACAGCCGCATACCCATTTCAATCACGTTTTAGAAAACCACATTCATGACTGTTGCGCACCAGAAACGCTCTGTATTATTGCAACGGCCATGAACCGAAGATAGCTAAATACCATAAAGCAAAGCCCCTACCAACGCAACAAAATGCCAAAATTAACTGGTGTCAAAGCTGTAACACAGCGCAGCATGATGAGCGCACCTGCTTTTTTAGAGCATTCAGCTAATTTGAGGTCATTGAACAGAGCGATGATGCTAGATTTTCAGGGAATAAATCATGATTTTCCTGCAAAAGCTATAATACTGTTTTTCACACTCTTCAATTCACTAAAGCATGTATTCATTCACCTTTAGATCACTTTATCGTAGTCAGAAGGCTGATTTTCCCTCAACAGACAGAAACCTTTAATTATGTATCGATAACGATGGGTTTCAAGGCAGAGAAAAGGTCCAGGAATAAGCAGATAATCAGGAGTGAAGCGTTGGGACAGCGCAGGCAAACTGGCTCTGAATAATAGATAAGGAATAACACGGATAAAGTGTCCGAAACACTAAGGTTAGATAAGACGTGCTGCACAGACTTCCATCTGTACAGCACGCCAGATCAACTGCGTATCAGGTGTCGCTGTTCTGACGGCGCTGAAGCTGATCTTTCAGGTTCGGCGGTGTGCCTTTAATCGTCAGTGTATCGGTGTCCGGATCGTAGAAAATTCGCTCACCCAGCAGCATGCTGTCGAAGTTGATCGTCAGCCCGCCACCGGAGCCGACAAACTTGGTCAGCTTACGCATGGCAGTCCGATCGGCCGGAAAGGTGTCTTCCAGCTCATAACCCTGGTTGGAGGTAAACTGATAGAAGTCGACGCCGGCCTCTGTGGCAGGTAATTCGCCCGACAACTCTTTCACCGCAACTTCTTCACCAGACTGCAGCTGACCGTTGCAGTAATCGTAGACCTGCTTGCGGTACTGCTGCTTTTCTTCTTTATCCATACGAGAATCAGCACAGAAATCCTCTACCGCCTGCATCAGCACCTGATTCTGCACTTTGACATCCAGGCCGACTTCCGCCTGCAGGAAATCCAGGAAAAAATCGGCCACTTTGCGGCCAACCCGTCCCTTAATAAAGGTCAGGTAGCGATTACATTCGGGATCAGTCTCCCAGGATGACAAGTCTATCCGGGCAACAATTTCCATTTTGCTGACATCCAGATAGTCTGTGGCGCTAATATCAAGTTGATCAGTCACCTTCATGCTGTGGCAGGTTGGCAGAAGACCAATGAAGAGATAATCGGTCGCCAGAGACTGGTATTGCGCCATGACCAGTGTCCCGGCATCAGCAAACGGATACTTCACCAGTTCAGATTGCAGACGTTGTGACGCCTGATTTGAAAAAGTCAGAAAATCCAGTTCTCCCTGGCGACACTGTTTCAGCCAGTAACCGAATTCACTCTCTTCGGAGAATCGGCCAAAGCCTTTGGTGCCCTTGCTGCTGTATACCCGGTGTAGCTCGGCAACCAGTTCAGTGGTGGTATCAGTATGTTCTAGTTCCTGCTCTCTCAACTGAACAGACAGCTCATCTTGTTCATTTTTGGAGAATTGGTGCAGGATGACGTTGGAAAGCGTGAGACTCATAATGGAAAAGTTTTTCAGTAAATCTAAAGTGTAGGGTATTATAAGTCGCTTTCTTCACCATAAAACAAGACCTGATATGCCAATTACATCAAAATACAGTAATGAAAAAGTGGAACAGATCCTTAATGATGTGTTCGATGTCTTTGAAAAGCACGATACATCTGCTGAATTAGCGCTTATGATTGTAGGTAATGTTGCTACCAATATCATTAATGCCGATGTTCCAGCATCACAACGTCAAGCCATTGCTGATAAATTCGCCCAAGCTCTGCTGACCTCAATCAAGAAAGATTAATCCCAGCACCAGAGAGAAGAAGAACACAGGTATATGGTCTCCAGCGGAAACAACTACAAAGAAACCGTGTCTCAACTGATTAGCTGGGGACACTGGTTCAGTTTTTTCAATATTATCGCCGCCATGCTGTTAGGCACCCGGTACATTATCCATTCGGAGTGGCCGGAAACCCTGATGGGGCAGCTTTATATGGGCCTGAGCTGGGTGGGTCATTTCGGCTTTCTGGTTTTTGGCTTTTACATTCTCATTCTGTTTCCTGCCAGCTTTCTCATCCCTTCGCAGCGTTTGATGCGACTGTTTGCGGTGCTGGTTGGAACCATAGGTCAAACCATACTGATTCTGGACACCCATGCTTATGAAAGCCTGGATCTCCATCTCAGCCCTCTGGTCTGGGATCTGTTGCTCAGTGGGGAACGAACCGAACTGAATGCCCGCTGGCAATACTTGTTCATAGTCGTGCCAGCCATCTTCCTGCTCCAGCTGTTTTTGTCAGAATGGCTGTGGCGCAAGCTGCGTAAACTCACACGCAAGCATGTCGGCGTGCCGATTGCTTCTGTGTTTGGACTGTGTTTCCTCGCCAGCCACCTGCTCTACATTTGGGCCGATGCCAATCTTTATCGGCCTGTTACGGCGCAGCGCTCCAATTTTCCGCTGTCTTATCCAATGACAGCCAAATCCTTTATGGAACGCCATGGCCTGTTAGACCGGCAGGAATACGCCCGTCTGCAGGAAAAGCAGGGCGTTGAAAACAGCGAAAGCATCCGTTATCCGCTCAAACCGCTGTCATTCAGCGATAAAGGAACCGGCCAGAACCTGCTGGTTATTATGATAGATGGCTTACGCAGTGATATGGTCACAGCTGAAACCATGCCGTATCTGGCTGCCTATGCCCAGCAGAATCTGAACTTTACCGACCATTACAGTACAGGCAATGACAGTACCCTGGGTACGTTTGGCCTGTTTTACGGTTTGCCCGGCGCCTACAATGCCAGTATCCGGGCAGAACACAGTCCGCCGGCCTTGCTCGAAACCCTTACCAAACGCGGGTATCGCTTTGGTTTGTTCAGCGGTTCAGGCTTTGCCGATGTCATCTATCCACAGGCTATCTTCACCAAAGATCAGATAGCTTTAGCCGCGGCCCTGAATCCGGAGACTCATAGCGATCAGCAAGCCATTGCCAATATGCAAAGCTGGCTGAGCAAACAAACCGCAGGCAAACCCTGGTTTGGTTATCTGGAGCTGGTGTCAGTCCAGGATTACGAAGATTCTGTTAATGCCGTTGCTGCGAGGTTTTCACCCTCGCTGAAAGACACTCAGCCCGGTGAAGACTCAAGCACAGATCCGGCTGAACTGCTGAAAAACAGTTATCGCAATTCGGCTTACCATGTTGATGAGCAACTGATTAGTATCTTTGACAGCCTGATTAAACGCGACATGCTGGACAATACGGTAGTCATTATCACGGCAAACCACGGCACTGAATTTAATGAAACCGGCACCAATTCCTGGGGTTCGGGATCCAACTACAGCCAGTATCAGCTGAAAGTACCGCTGATCGTCCATTGGCCAGATAGCCAGACGGCGCAGATCAGCCGGGCAACCAGTCACCTGGATATTGTCCCGACTCTGATGGAAACCCTGCTCAGTACCACGACAGCACCTGAGTTTTACAGCAGTGGTATCAGTCTGTTCGATACCAGCAATAAGCGTCGCTGGGTGTTGGCTGGCGACCACCAGGACATTGTCGTTGTCCAGCCGGAAGGCACCACAATTGTGGATAAATACGGCAACTACACTGTGTATGACGCTGAATACAGAATGCAAGATAACGGCAAGCCGAAACTCTCCACTTTGATGCAGGTAATGCATGAGCTGAAGCGGTTTTATCAGCCCGGCTCTGCGCAATAACATCTCAGCAGGGCAGCACCATCGCTGCCCTGCTCTTTATGAACATGTCCGGCCGTCTAACTAAACCGACTAATGGTAATCAAGATTGCTGGCGTAGCATTGTTCGTAGCCATCATTCCAGCCATTGGCGTATTTATTCTCTTTCTTCATTCTCTCGGGATCCTGACGAAACCCGTCATAGAAAGTCGTCGCCTGTACTTTTCGGCTGTCACAACCATCCTGATACCCTTCAAGGTAATTGCGGGTAAATCCCAGTTCGGCGAGCTGAGTATGCCGTGTCTGGCCACATGCCGACAAAATCAGAGAAAGTGCTACCCACAATAAAAACACATGTCGTCTTTTCATGTTCTCACCTGACGGTGTAAATAAAGTCAAAATATCCCCGTAAGGTAAAAATAGTGAAACTTGTCAGTTAGCTCTGTCTCAAGATTGACACAAGGGCCGTCTGGCAACTGAACGCCCACAGTGTGTCTTGGCCAACCAGCTCAAAGTAGGCAACAAAGCCATCAAAAACATGCATTGTCGCCTCTGATCATCATCTGCAAAAGAAATACCGTCAGAGTGTCACTGCAACAAAACTCACACAAACATAATAAATTTGACTGCGACCAGATTTTAACTAATTGCTATATATGTTTATTAATTTTCCCGCGTCAGCACTCTGTTCTCTCTTCATTATTTTTATATCGTAATGTGTTGAAAAACGTTTCATAAACCCTCTAAGGTCAGTAGCAGCGAGAACGGAATGGATTCCTTCTATCAGGCATACTTTTCACATTGGCAGACAGCAAAAGAAAAGCCGGTGATTATTGACGGGCTGCTTGCTCTGTTGTGCCGCCATTTGGGTGCCTCGTCCTGTCGGCTGTTCGTAAAAAATCACATCGAGTGGACTCATTTCGCCCATTGCTCCCCTTTGAGCCACACGCCAGCATCACCGCGTGATGAAGAGCTCGAGAGCTGGCTTTGTCAGCCCACGCCTTTTTACCGCCAGTGTGCTGAGAAGACAGTGCTATGGCTCCCGCTGCAACATCAGGGTATACCACTTGGCTTGCTGGCACTGCGTTATCCTGCAGGTTCGGCACTGACCGATCCTGACTATTTACAGCCCTGTATCCTCCACCTGAGTGCCGAGCTGAAAAATGACATCGCATCCGAGCAGCCTGCAGGCTCAGGCCCGGTGCTGCTGGATATGCTGCAGGGCTTGCACGACATCTCTTTCGCTTTATGGCGTGCTGAAAGTATTGACGATATGCTCTTTCATGCCGTCGAACAGGGAAAGAAAGTGCTGGAGATTGATCGTATCGCTATCTTTCTTCTGACAGGGCATAACCGGATGAAAGGCACTTATGGCACAGATACTGAAGGCAATACGGTAAAAGAAGCCTATTTTGAATCCCCTATCCCGCCTCACTGGTTCATTGACCATCCCCAGGCACAACATGGTTACCTGGCCATTGAAGAAAATACGTTGCTTTATCATGATTTACAGGAAATCGGGTTTGGCTGGAGTGCTTACACGTCACTGTGGGACGGGGATAACCGCGTAGGCTGGATAGCTTACGATAACCTGATCAACGGACGCCCGCTGGCTGACTATCACCCGCAGCTTCTCAAGCAGTTCAGCTTTATTGTCTCTCAGCATCTGGTCCGCAGACAGACAGAAGAAAACCTCAGCCAGCTCAATGGCGAACTGGAAAAGCGCGTCACCGAACGGACGCGGGAGCTGCAGCAGTTAAACCGGCAACTTGAACACACTTCCCGTCATGATCCTTTAACGCAGGTACCGAACCGTCGGGTGTTTGATCAAACCCTGCCGTTAGAATGGCGCAGGGCCCAGCGGCATCAGTTACCCGTATCCTTGCTGATTATCGATGTGGATCACTTTAAGTCGTTCAATGACACCTATGGTCACGCGATGGGCGACCGCTGTCTGACCCTGATCGCCCAGACGCTGGTCTCGGTCGAGCGTCGGGCCGGGGCGCTGTTTGCCCGTTATGGCGGAGAAGAATTCGTTATCTTGCTGCCGGGCCAAAACGCTCAGGCAGCGATTGTCGCCGCCGAAAACACCTTAGAAGCGGTGCGTTCATTGCGCATTCCGGTCAACGGCCAGGAATGCTGCAGTGTCACTGTGAGTGTTGGCATCAGTTGTATGGTGCCGGACAAACAGTCGACAGCGGATCAACTGTTTAACCAGGCCGACAGCGCCTTATACAAAGCCAAGTCGCTGGGCCGGGATACCTTTTTCATTTACGACGACTAGTTTTATTTACGACGACTAGCGGCTCTCTTCTGACCTGCACTTTTCTGACCCGCCGCGCCAGAATGCTGCCTGCCCCGTGCCCGTCGGCTATAGCTCCCTTTACCTTTACTGGCCGGTGGCGCAACCGCCTGAAGTGTGCGCAGGCTTGGCGGGACACCGCCTGATTTGATCGACCCCATCAGTTGCTCAATCTGCTGTTGCAGCGCTGCCATGAACGGCTGATAGGCATATTTTCGCTCTGCCATGTCCTGCAGCTGGTGTTCCCAATGTGCCGTCATGTCCGGGTAGGTCGCTTCATCGGGTAAGGCGTACACCAGAGCGCGGCCAGCGTCTGAGGCATGAATATTCTTCCCCTGACGGTAGAGCAACTGGCGCTTGAACAAGACCTCCATAATGCCGGCCCGGGTTGCTTCCGTTCCTAAACCGTCGGTGTCGCGCAGAATCTTCTTCAACGATTTATCTGCCACAAACCTGGCGATCCCTGTCATCGCCTGAAGCAAAGTTGCTTCGGTAAAATGCTTAGGCGGCTCCGTCACCCTGTCTTTGATCTCTCCGTCCTGGCAGGTCAGCACTGTGCCTTTATCCAAAGGCGGCACTTTATCGGCCAGATCCTGCTCTTTGTCGGCATCGTCTTTACCCTGCAACACTTTCCAGCCCGGCTGCATCAACTGGCGGCCTCTGGCAATAAACACCCCGCCTACGATAGCAAATGTCAGCTTGGCTTCTGCGTAAACCGCCGCCGGATAAAACTGCATCAGATACTGACGGGCAATCAACTGATAAACCTTGGCTTCCTGATCATTCAGGCTGCCGGGCTGCACCGCTTTCGGGGTGGGAATAATGGCATGGTGCGCATCCACTTTACTGTCATTCCAGGCTTTTGAGCGTAACGATAAATCGGCGCCCCTGACCGCCTCAAGCATCTGCGGTGCCGTGGACGACACGGCTTTCACCACCTCACTGGCCTGACGATAGTGATCGACCGGCAGATAACGGCAGTCTGAGCGCGGATAGGTAATGACTTTGTGCTTCTCGTACAGCGACTGACAGCACGCCAGTACATCCGCCGCGCTCATGCCAAAGCGACGCGCTGTATCGATCTGCAGTGCTGACAGAGAATACGGCAAGGGCGGCGATTGACGGGTTTCTTTTCGCTCTGCATCCGAGACAGTAGCCGGCTGGCCTTTAATGCGCGCCACGACATTTTCACACAGCTTGCGATTGAGCACCCGGCCTTCTTCATCTTGCCAGGGTTCACAGGCCTGGCTCGGCTGCCAGCGGGCGCGGATAACGTTGTCCTGATAGGGGATCAGTGCATAGACATCATAGAAAGGAACCGGCACGAAATTGGCGATCTCGTCATCCCGGCGAGTCACCAGCCCAAGCACAGGTGTTTGCACCCTGCCGACCGACAGTACGCCTTTATAGCCGCCCCGCTGCCCAAGCAAGGTATAGGCACGGGACATATTCATGCCGTACAGCCAGTCCGCCCGGGAGCGGGCCAGGGCTGACACCGACAGCGGAATAAAATCGCTGTTGTCTCTTAACTGCCCAAGCGCTCTTTTGACTGCTGCCGGGTTAAGATCTGAGATAAGTAACCGTTTCATGGTCGCTTTTTTCGCGGCGGCCAGTTTCACGTAATCAATCACTTCATCGACCAGCAGCTGGCCTTCCCTGTCCGGGTCGCCGGCATGTATCACTTCATCCGCCAGCTTAGCTAACTTGCGGACCACACTCAGTTGCTGCTTGGCCGATTTTCTTGGCGCGAGTTGCCACTGTTCTGGGATGATAGGCAAGTCATCCAGGTTCCATTTCTTATAACGCGGATCATACGCATCCGGCTCGACCTGCTCGAGCAAATGGCCGATACACCAGGTGACAATGTCGCCGTTGGCGACTTCAATGTAGCCCTGATGATTCTTATGCGGACGGGGTAATACGGCTGCAATAGCGCGCCCAAGGCTGGGTTTTTCTGCGATATAAAGACGGGTCATGAAGTCTGTAACTACTGGAAATAACTCTCCGCACTATAAAGAATTCAGCAATAGGTGACAATCATTACTGGATATAAACCCAGTAGCCGTTCACAAAGCCGCCGCAGGATTGGGGAGATACAGGCAGCAATAAGCTGCCTGAAGAAGCCTGCAGGAAACTATACAGAAAGCTATAAATACTCAACAAATTGCGCTAAATCCCGCTCTGGCGCTTTCGCATCGCGGCAATCAGGGGTGCCCAGATACAGAAAACCGACAATCATATCATCACCCTGTACGCCCAGCGCTTCGCGCACCACAGTGTGATATGCCCAGCTCCCTGTGCGCCAAAAACCCGCGTAACCCTGAGCAACCGCCGCCATCTGCATTGCCTGCGCCGCACAGCCTGCCGACAGATGTTGTTCAATCACTGGAATTTTATCGCTGGGCTGCACTTTAGCGACAACGGTAATCACCATAGGCGCACGGAAAGGGGCTTTAGAGGCTTTCTCGATCACTGCCTCTTCTGCCTTGTCAGCCTGGGCGGCAGAGACCAGAATATCGGCCAGCTTTTGCAAACCTTCGCCTTCCGAGACGATAAAACGCCAGGGCGTCAACGCACCGTGATCCGGTGCCCGAAGACCGGCACGAAGAATATTATCCAATACCTCACCCTGAGGGGCCGGGGCGGTCATTTTAGGCAAAGAGCGACGATTAAGCAGCAGCGACAGTGCATCCATAGATTATGTATCCTCGATGATAACGATTCTTGTTAAATACCATACCACATCTGCTCTTCTGAGTAACGGCAACGAAAAGAGGCTCCCTCGGGAGCCTCTTGGTCACAGTCGCCGATATCTGCCGATATCTAAAGACGGGCGGCCAACTCTGTTCCCTGCCGGATAACTCGCTTGGCATCCACTTCCCCGGCGAATTCAGCACCGCCGATAACATGCACCTTGATGCCCAGCTCTTTGAGCGGAGCCGACAACTCTTCCACGGAAGTCTGACCGGCGCACAGCACAATATGATCAACTTCCAGCACTCGCTGTTGTCCTTCCACGCTGATATGCAGACCTTGCTCATCAATCTTCTCGTAGCTGACGCCGGACAACATTTCAACACCGCGTTTCAGCAACACCTGCTGGTGGATCCAGCCTGTCGTCTTACCCGGCCCTTTACCCATCTTGCCCGGACGACGCTGCAACAGCCACACCTGGCGCTCACTGTGCTCACTTTTAGGCGTACATAAGCCACCAGCATGGCTAATGGTTTTGTCAATGCCCCAGTCCTGTAACCAGCTGTCCAGCGAGCTGTCCTGAGGCTCTGTCAGCATACTTGAGACATCCACCCCGATACCGCCAGCACCAATCACAGCCACCCGCTGACCCAGCTGCACTTTATCGCGGATCAGTGTCTGATAATCTATCACCTTATCGCTGGCTTCCAAGCCGGGAATGGCGGGAATCCGAGGTTTCACGCCGGTCGAGACCACGACATCGTCATAGCCTTTCAGCTCATTGATATCCACCGCCTTGCCCAATTTCAGGTTCACACCTGTCTGGCTCAAACGGCGGGAGAAATAACGAATCGTTTCCCGGAATTCTTCTTTACCCGGAATTTGCATCGCCAGATTAAACTGCCCGCCGATATAGTCGTTCTTCTCGTATAAATCGACCTCGAAGCCGCGTTCTGCGGCAGCTGTTGCGAAAGCCAGGCCAGCAGGACCCGCACCGATAACCGCGACTTTGCGCTGCTGTGCAGCCGGGGTCAGCACCAGCTCGGTTTCATAACAGGCCTGAGGGTTCACCAGACAACTCGCCCGCTTACCGGCAAACACATGATCCAGACAGGCCTGATTACAGCCAATACAGGTATTAATATCGTCGGCACGGTTCTGTTCGGCCTTCAGCACAAAATCAGCGTCAGCCAGAAACGGACGGGCCATAGACACCATATCGGCCTGATCAGCGGCAAGAATGGACTCGGCCACCTCTGGCGTGTTAATCCGGTTACAGGTCACCAGCGGGATAGACACTTTCCCTTTCAGCTTTTCCGTGACCCAGCTGAACGCAGCCCGGGGAACCTGGGTCGCTATGGTTGGCACGCGCGCCTCATGCCAGCCGATGCCGGTATTGAGAATGGTCACGCCCGCAGCTTCCAGCGCCTGGGCCAGCTGGACCACTTCATCATAGGTACTGCCCTGCTCGACCAGATCCAGCATCGAAAGCCGGAAAATAATAATGAAATCTGTGCCGACCCGGGCACGAACGGCTTTCACCAGTTCAAGAGGAAATCGGACCCGGTTCTCATAGCTGCCGCCCCATTCATCGGTTCTGTGGTTGGAACGCTGACAGATAAACTGGTTGATCAGATAACCTTCAGAGCCCATCAGCTCAACGCCGTCATAACCCGCCTCTCTTGCCAGCTCAGAGCTGCGTGCAAAGGCATCGATGGTCTTGAGGATCTGGCGGCGGCTCATTTCTTTGGGCGTAAATTTAGAGATAGGCGCTTTAATGCCAGAAGCACTGACCGCAAACGGATGCATCGCATAGCGCCCGGCATGCAGAAGCTGAATGGCAATCTTACCGCCTTCTTTGTGGACCGCATCTGTGATCACCCGGTGCGCCCTTGCCGCGCGTCCGCTGCTGAATTCGGCACTGAGTGGTGTTAAGCGGCCGCGAAAATTGGGTGCAAACCCACCAGTTACAATCAAGCCTACTCCACCTCGGGCGCGGGCAGCGTAAAAGGCAGACAGCTTTTTAAATCCATCGTGTGCTTCTTCCAGGCCGGTATGCATAGACCCCATCAACACCCGGTTTTTAAGCTGAGTGAAGCCAAGATCCAGCGGTGCCAGCAAGTGTGGGTAGGTAAGAGTGTCCATAGCTTCCCTATATCTCTTTAATTATTGTAGGTCAGACCAGTTATAGCATAGGGTTAACCTTCACTCAAACACCCGTTTACATAACCTCAACATCCATCACTGCTGCGGCACTTTTCAATTACGCTATTTTAGTCGCAATATAGCTATCATTAGGATTTTACGCTCTGTCTCGGTTAGGATAAGCACTGGGATTTATTATCAGGAAAGGCCATGAAAGTACTACTAAAAGGCATTGCCAAAGTGCTGCGCGGATGTTGGAAGCTGCTGAGCTTTACCCGTCAGCTATTTTTCAACCTGTTTTTTATTGCTCTGATTGGGGTAATCATTTTCGCCTTCCAGCAAGGGGCTGAATCGCCGGTTCTGCCAGAAAAGGCCGCTTTGGTACTGGATATTGACGGCCCGATTGTTGAGCAGCGATCCTACGTCAATCCCTTCGATCAATTTGTCGACAGCGCCATGGGCCAGGTGCCGGTTCAGGAAAATATCCTGTTTGACATTGTCGACACCATCCGCGCTGCCGCCAAGGACGACAGGATCACCGGCCTTATCCTGAATCTGAAAAGCATGCCAGAGACCAACCTGACGAAGCTGCGCTACATTGCCAAGGCGATTGAAGAATTCAAGCAGGCCGGCAAACCTGTCTATGCCACAGGTGATCACTACCGCCAGAGCCAGTACTACCTGGCCAGCTTCGCCGACAAAGTGTTCATGTCTGCCGATGGCGGCGTGATGCTGACAGGTTACGGCAGCTATTCGCTGTATTATAAAACCTTACTGGATAACCTGGATGTCACCACCCATGTCTTCCGTGTCGGGACCTATAAATCATTCGTTGAGCCCTACACCCGCGACGACATGTCGGACGCTGCCCGCGAGGCAAACACAGTCTGGCTCAACCAGATGTGGGATGCTTACACCCAGGATGTCGCGCGTAACCGCCGCATCCATGTCAGTGTACTGAACCCTGAAGTCAAAGATCTGGTTGCTGAGCTGAAAAGTGTCGAAGGCGATTTCGCCCGCCTGAGCCAGAAAATGGGACTGGTGGACGAACTGGTCAGCCGTACCCAACTGCGCCAGACCTTTATCAAGGAATTTGGCAGCGATGGCGACCATGGCTTTAATCAGATCAGTTATTACGATTATCAGCCTTCGGTCGGCGCGCCATTCGAGCCAAGTGACAATGGTATTGCCATAGTCATTGCCAGCGGCGCTATTGTCGATGGTCAGCAAGGACAAGGCAGAGTCGGGGGCGACACAACGGCCGCTTTGCTGCGAGAAGCCCGTCTTGATGATGACATTAAAGCGGTGATTCTGCGCGTCGACAGCCCGGGTGGCAGTGCCTTCGCTTCTGAGATTATCCGCAATGAAGTGGATGCATTAAAACTGGCCGGCAAGCCTGTGGTGGTATCAATGTCCAGCCTGGCGGCGTCCGGCGGATACTGGATCTCGTCCAGCGCCAGTGAAATTATTGCTCAGCCAACCACGATTACAGGTTCTATCGGTATCTTCGGCATGCTGGCTACCTTTGAAAAAGGCCTGGAAAACATCGGGGTGCACAGCGATGGCGTCGGTACGACTCCCTTTGCCGGTATCGGGATAACCCGGGGCTTGCCTGACGATGTTGCTGAAATTTTCCAGCTGGGTATCGAAAACGGCTATCAGCGTTTTATCAGCCTGGTGAGTGAGAATCGCCATATGTCACTCGAAGAGACAGACAAAATCGCCCAAGGCCGGGTCTGGACCGGTCAGGATGCACTGAAACTGGGTCTGGTTGATCGTCTGGGTGATTTCGATGATGCCATTGTCTCTGCGGCCAAACTGGCAAAACTAGACAGCTACGACATCCGCTGGATAGCCTTGCCGCTCAGCCCGATGGAGCAGTTTCTGCAGGATATGACGTCGGAAACCAGCGCGCGCATTGGCATGGCAATCTCCGCCCAGCTACCCAATATGTTCACGCCGGCCTTGCGCCATATCACAGCTGATATCACCAATATGAATAATTTTAATGATCCCAAAGGACAATATGCTTTCTGTCTGAATTGTTCCAGCACAGGAAATTGACTCTTTTCGGATTGACAGTGATGAAACTTGACTTAGCCCGGTATATCCGGGCTTTTTTTCGCCGGTTTTCACCGTATAATGCCTTCACCATCAATAACTATGCTGTACCCGTACTCTAATGACAAAAAAACATATCTATATCGCCTACACAGGCGGAACAATAGGAATGCAGAAGTCAGCCCACGGATATATTCCTGTCGCAGGCTTTATGGAACAGCAACTACAGAACATGCCTGAGTTTCACCGCTCAGAAATGCCTGCATTCACTATTCATGAATATGCACCACTGATTGACTCTTCAGATATGACACCTGAAGACTGGCAGCGTATTGCCGATGATATCAAGGCCAACTACGACAAGTTTGATGGATTTGTCATTCTTCATGGTACGGACACCATGGCCTATACTGCGTCTGCTTTATCCTTCATGCTGGAAAATCTGGCCAAACCTGTGATTGTCACCGGCTCGCAAATCCCGCTGGCAGAAATGCGCTCAGACGGGCAAAGCAACCTGCTCAATGCGCTGCATCTCGCAGCAAATTATCCGGTCAATGAAGTGACGGTTTTCTTTAATAACCAGCTTCTGCGCGGCAACCGCAGTACAAAAGCCCATGCCGACGGTTTCAATGCGTTTATTTCGCCCAATATGCCAGCGCTGATCGAAGCAGGTATCAACATTCAGGTAAAACCCACCACAGAGCTGAACAAACAGCCTGCAGGTGAGTTTCGGGTGCACCAAATCACCCCGCAACCTATCGGTGTGATTACCATGTACCCCGGCATTTCGCCGGAAGTGATCCGCAACACCCTGCGCCAGCCTGTCAACGCCATGATCCTGTTGACGTTCGGCGTGGGTAATGCACCGCAAAACGCTGAGCTGCTGGCCCAGCTAAAAGAAGCGGCCGACCGCGGCGTCATAGTGGTTAACCTGACTCAGTGCCTGTCCGGAAAAGTGAACATGGATGGCTACGCAACTGGCTGTGCATTGGCAGATGCCGGCGTACTCAGTGGTTATGACATGACCCGGGAAGCCGCACTGGCTAAACTGCACTTTCTGCTCAGCCAGTCGCTGCCGACAGAAAAAGTGCGTGAGCTGATGCAACAGGACATTCGCGGCGAGTTGTCCCGCTAATCAAGTTAATCGGAACTCCCCCTAATTGAGCCGCACTCGTGCGGCTCTTTTTATATCTCAGCTACACTTATAGCAAATTTCGTCTGTTGGCTATGAGCAAGGTTGATTATGATTCTGCACGGCGCCTCCATTTCTCCTTTTGTCAGAAAAATCATGCTGGCCTTATCGTACAAAGGGCTGAATTACGACTTACAACCGCTCAACCCGTACCTGGAAAAAGAGCTGGCGCACAAACGCCATCCGATGGGAAAAGTGCCGGTACTGGAACATGACAGTCTGACAGTTATCGACTCAACCGTTATCGCCCATTACCTGGACGACATCTACCCGGTTCCTCCGCTGTACCCGGGCGATGCCGGGGAAAGAGCAAAAATCCGTTGGCTGGAAGAATACGCCGATACCCGGCTCAGCGCACTGCTCGCCGGCGTGCTCTTCTATCAGAAAATTCTGAGAGGGCAGATTCTGGAAAAAGACGTTGATCAGGATGCGATTGACGACTGCATTCAGCATCATCTGCCGCCGGTTCTGAGCTACCTGGAAGAACAAGTGCCGGCTGAAGGTTATATTACGACCCGTTTTTCGATGGCCGAAATTACGCTCTGGAGTATTTTCCGCAGTGGCTGGATGGCTGGCTTAAGATTGCAACCTCACTATCCCAAACTGGCCATGTATCTGGAAGGTATTGAGCAAGAGCCCTGGGTCTCGAGTCTGGTGACGCAGGAAGATCATGAACTGAGTGGGTTTTACTGTGACCCTGTGCCTTTCACTGTGCCCAGGCAGTGATAACCGCCGACGAGCGCACCAGCCTTTACAGGGTCACAGGTATCAGTTTTGCTGCAAAGAGAAACGGGCAATATCTGCCACAGGGGTTTCACTGTCTTCTATGGCAAAATCACGCTTGAGCTCAGATTTAGACTTAAACCGAATCTCACCGCCGGCTGCCACTGTCATATGCTCGGCCTCGGTATTATGACGAGACTGATACAGCATCACGGCCTGCATGGTGGACTCTTTCTGAGTCTCGGTTAACGGGGTGCCATCAGCCCATTTACCCGTTTCTGCCGCCGCCAGTAACTTTTGGTACACCTCTGGGGTCATGGCAGCCAGAATCTGTTGTACATCCATCCCATCTACTCCTCTTATGCCCGATTATTTCAGGCCACTTGCAATGGTAGGCTACGATAATGACCTGAGTTTGCCAGTCAAGTAGCGTCTTGGTTTTAGTTTTCTTTTGTTTTCGTGATCACACTGCAGCAATGTCACATTATTCTTTCTCTCAGGTCAGTTTCTGCCGATAGGTATTAAGGTATTCTTGATTGTAGTGAACCCACCTATGAGTAACGCACCGCACATGACTTCTTCTGGCAAAAAAACACGCAACATTTTGTTTTTTTTATCTGCTGTCGCCTTTCTGCCAGCCTGCCAGGGTGAGTTTAAAACAACCGACAGTCTTTGCGCGGCACATCCCGAGCTGTGTGAAGGACTGAATAACAATGACGGTCAGTGCCGTATCCAGCGGACAGATCTCATTTGGCAACGCTATAAACAGCTGAAAACGCCGACCGACATTGAAAAACTGCATACCCTTGAGTTCACCCGCAGCTACCAGTATTGCCTGGAGTATGCCGCAGAAATTGAGCCAACCCGCTATAAAGAACGTAAATCAGTACGGACTGCTGCGCTCATTCACAGTTATGAGGTCATTGAACAGCTGAGCGAAGAGCTGGCTGACTCCAAAGAACCCGAAGTCATTTATGACCGCTGGAGCCAGGGCGAGCACCAGGCTAAGGAAGAATTTCTGAAATTAGAGGGGACAGGCCAGCTTCAGACACCTGAATTACAGCTGGCACTGGCCTCTTTTTATACTGGTATTGATAAAGCCAAAACCCGTCAGCTTCTGTTAAGAGCTCTGGAGCTTTATCATGGCAAGGTCAAAGTGAAACCAGACATTATTCTGACCCTGGCGACACAGGCCCACCAGGAAAACAACAAAACTGAAGCCTATTTATGGTCAAGAGTGGGTAGCCTGATGGGACTGCCCGTTGCCAATTCTGAGACCTTATCGCGCCTGTATCCAATGCCGCAACAAGATAAAAGTCATCTGGATTCCTTAGCAGACAGCATCATCCAGAGCATCAGTGCCGGCCATTTTAACCGTGTCTATGTAGAAAAAAATCTGACCGCCCTGCCAAGTCAGCAGCCCGACCAGCCACAGTCCTGACAACGCCATCACGGGCAGCACTGCCGTTACTCCACTTCACTAAATTGCAGTGAGACCGAATTGACGCAGTACCGCTGCCCGGTAGAAACCGGCCCGTCATCAAATACATGCCCTAAATGGCTGTCACACTCAGCACAGCGAATTTCCGTTCGCTTCATCCCATGACTGGTATCGCTTAAATATCGAATTGAATCAGAATGAACAGGTGCATCAAAACTCGGCCAGCCACATCCCGAATCGTATTTTTGCTCAGAATGAAATAAGGCAATTTGACAACAAGTGCAGTGATATATTCCTGTTTTCTTATTATGCAATAACGTGCCTGAGAACGGGGCTTCTGTGCCGCCTTCCCGACAGACATAATATTGTTCATCTGATAACAGTTCTTTCCAGTAAGAATTTGTTTTAAAAGCCATTTACCTGCCTGTAAACACAGTTTTCCAAACCCGTACGACTTAAAATTTGCCAATTTTTGCATATATGGCACATACTTTTTCTCGAAAGGTTTTTACATCGAATCAGTGCATTTAAGCATATTCCCCTGTATTTCGGGTACTGAATTAAAACTGAGCTACATCGTTGATTACTTTGCCAGCATTTATAGGTGAACTATTCATCTTTCGGCCAGGATTGTAATAAAAATCCGAAACTTTTTTGATTAAAGACAATTTGAGGTCTGTTTTTGCTTGCAGACCAGCGTTAGATTATGTAATTTTACTACCAGTTATCTTTCATTAGAAATTAAGTTGTGGAGCAACATAATGACTATCAAAGTAGGTATTAACGGTTTTGGCCGCATCGGTCGTTTCGTTTTCCGTGCTTCTGTAGAACGTGATGATATTGAAGTTGTCGGTATCAACGACCTGATCGACGTCGAGTACATGGCTTACATGCTGAAGTACGATTCAACTCACGGCCGTTTCAAAGGCACAGTTGAAGTTAAAGACGGTAACCTGATCGTTAACGGCAAGACTGTACGTGTTACCGCTGAACGCGATCCAGCAAGTCTGAACTGGGGTGCAATCGGTGTTGATGTTGTTGCAGAAGCAACGGGTATCTTCCTGACTGACGAGACTGCACGTAAGCACATCGAAGCCGGTGCGAAGAAAGTGGTTCTGACTGGTCCGTCTAAAGACGACACTCCTATGTTCGTAATGGGTGTGAACCACGAAACTTACCAGGGTCAGGAAATCGTTTCTAACGCGTCTTGTACTACTAACTGTCTGGCACCTATCGCTAAGGTTCTGAACGACAAGTGGGGCATCAAAGACGGTCTGATGACGACTGTTCACGCAACAACTGCGACTCAGAAAACGGTTGACGGTCCTTCTGCGAAAGACTGGCGCGGTGGCCGTGGTGCTTCTCAGAACATCATCCCATCTTCAACAGGTGCTGCTAAAGCTGTAGGTAAAGTGATTCCTGAGCTGAACGGCAAACTGACTGGTATGGCATTCCGCGTTCCAACTGCAGACGTTTCTGTTGTTGACCTGACTGTTAACCTGGAAAAACCTGCTACTTACGAAGAAATCAAAGCTGAAATGAAGCGTGCTTCTGAAGCTGAGATGTCTGGCGTACTGGGTTACACAGAAGATGCCGTTGTTTCTCAGGACTTCATCGGTGAAGTACGTACTTCTGTATTCGACGCTGACGCAGGTATCGCTCTGACCGATACTTTCGTTAAGGTTGTTTCCTGGTATGACAACGAGATCGGTTACTCTAATAAAGTACTGGATCTGGTTGCTCACATCTCTAAGTAATACTTAGACGATGATTGAAAAGGCGGCTGATGGCCGCCTTTTTGCTATCTGTCATCCCGGATAGAGTCTCGACGGGCAGAAGTGTCGCCCGCTCCTTCATTGGCTTTTAAAGGAATCACTATGGACTTACGTCAACTCCCGACCTCAACAGTGCTTTCAGAACATATCAGCCTGTGCCGTCTTGATGGTGTGGATATCATTCGAATTCTTCACCCTGAATGCCAGGCAGCGATCTCATTATTTGGTGGTCATCTGCTCAGTTTCCAGCCTCGGGGACACAAAGATCTGATTTGGATGAGTGAAGCCGCCGACTTCTCGGGGAAGTCAGCTATTCGTGGCGGCATTCCAGTTTGCTGGCCATGGTTCGGTAAAGTGGCCAGTCCATCGCACGGTTTTGCGCGTTCCAGTGTATGGGAGCTGGAAAGTTTCAACGATCAGAAAAGCCATGTCACTGTCACGCTCACCCTGCATGACTCCCCCACGTCGCGGGCTATTTGGCCCTACCGCTTCCACAACCGGCTCCACTTTGAGTTCGATAAAACCCTCAAAGTCCAGCTGACCAGCACCAATACCGACCAGCGCCCCTGGCGTATGTCCGGCGCGCTTCATACCTATCTGGCCGTTGGAGACATAATGCAAACGAAGTTGTCCGGGTTGGGTAATGAATACCTCGACGGTCTGGCCGATCAGCAGCGGCTTCCGACCAATGGTATCTTACAATTCGATGACGCCGTCGACAGAGTTTACAGCCGGGCTGAAGACACGATTTATCTGGATGATCCTGCTCTGTTTCGCCGTCTGCGCATGCATAACCATGGCCATGACAGCGCCGTGGTCTGGAACCCATGGCAGTCAGGTGCGGCAGGCATGGCTGACATGACACCGGAGGGTTACACCACTATGCTGTGTGTGGAATCAGCGCTAGCGGGTCAGGGTATTGTGCTGGAACCCGGCCAATCGCACCATCTCAGCACAGAAATCGGCGCCGAGTAACTGCCAGGCTCAGGAAAACCTGAGCCTGATTTGCCCGCTGATTCAGCCTCTGATCTCAGGCCTGCTCTGATCTCAGGCCTGCATGGTAATGTCCGCTTCAATCAGCACCCAGCCGTTACCATCCGGATCATTGAAAGTCGCGAAACGCCCTCCCATTAAGGTCACAATCTCTGACAGACTGACACCCCGGTTGGTGAGCTCATCGTATGTCGAGGTAATATCGTCAGTATGTACCACCAACCCCTGGACAGAACCTGCCCGCATTCCCCCAAATGGCATTACCAGACTAATGGTCGTCTCTGCGCCCTTAGGTGCCAGCTGTATCCAACGTTTATGGCTATCTGCCTTGTGATCCCTGATCAGCTCAAATCCCAGTGCATCTCGGTAAAATAAAAGAGCCTGGCTTTGGTCCGATACAGGAATCGACACAGTATCAACCCGCGAAATCGGCATGTATCTCCTCCCCCTCAAGCTACACTTTTCTAGCTTAAATCAGAGCTGTTGATTTAGCTCAAAAAATAAGCACACCGTTTGATGGCGTACTCCGACTCTGAACCGGTTTCCCAATGCTGAGACATGGCAGATAGCTGACTGCCTTCGGTGCCTACCCCTAAAAAAACCATCTTCCGCTGACTTTCCCATTACCCGCATCATTTAACGCCAACCCGCACAGCCGATACCAGATTTCACACCAGTTCCTACCGTTTGCCCGCTTCAACTCACTTCCCTGAAATAACGCCGCTTCAGGCTGGATCCCGGCCCAATTGAAGTGGCGTTTTTTTGAACAAGATGGCTTGCAGATCCCTGTTGATAGGAGGATAGTACCTCTATGGATAGGTTGTTTTTTGCCCACCCTAGTTTGATGTGTCAGCTAAATTTTTCAGCAAAACCAACCACTCACTAAAGCAAATTAATTAGTTAGGTCTAGTCTTAGTTATGAGGGATGTGAAAGATTATTGATTTCGTCCTTTCTAAATGATTGAAGAACGATTCAGGGGGCATACCATGAGTATTTTTGACCACTATCGTCATCGCTATGAAGAAGCCAAGGATGAAGAGCTTTCATTGCAAGAATTCCTTGAGATTTGCCGTAACGATCGCAGTGCTTACGTAAACGCCGCAGAACGTCTTCTGATGGCCATTGGTGAACCGGAAATGGTAGATACCGCGAAAGACCCGCGTCTGAGCCGGATCTTTTCCAACCGTGTCATGTCGCGCTATCCAACGTTTGAAGACTTCTATGGCATGGAAGAGGCCATTGAACAGATTGTTTCTTACCTGAAACATGCCGCTCAGGGCCTGGAAGAACGTAAACAAATCCTCTATCTGCTGGGTCCGGTAGGTGGCGGTAAATCCTCACTGGCTGAAAAATTAAAAAGTCTGATGCAAAAAGTGCCCATTTATGTGCTGACTGCTAACGGTGAACGCAGTCCGGTAAATGATCACCCATTCTGCCTGTTCGACCCGCTTGAAGACGGCGAAATTCTGAATAAAGAATTTGGCATCCCTCATCGCTATCTGAATAACATCATGTCGCCATGGGCAGCGAAACGTTTGAAAGAATTCGGTGGTGATATCACCAAATTCAAAGTGGTAAAAGTGCGTCCATCCATTCTGCATCAGGTGGGTATCGCGAAAACAGAACCTGGTGATGAGAACAATCAGGATATTTCGTCCCTGGTGGGTAAAGTGGATATCCGTCAGCTTGAGCATTTTGCCCAGGACGACCCGGATGCTTACAGCTACTCCGGTGCGCTGTGTAAAGCCAATCAGGGTATGATGGAATTCGTGGAGATGTTCAAAGCACCGCTGAAAGTGCTGCACCCATTGCTGACCGCCACCCAGGAAGGCAACTATAACGGTACAGAAGGTCTGTCCGCCCTGCCTTTCGATGGCATTATTCTGGCTCACTCCAACGAATCAGAATGGCAGACATTCCGAAACAACAAAAATAACGAGGCGTTTCTCGACCGTGTTTACATAGTCAAAGTGCCTTATTGCCTGCGTGTATCGGAAGAAATCAAGATTTACGAAAAACTGCTGATGAACAGTGAACTGGCTAACTCGCCATGTTCTCCGAGTACGCTGGATATCCTGGCCCGCTTCTCAGTGCTGTCGCGCCTGAAAGAGCCGGAGAACTCAAGCATGTACTCAAAAATGCGGGTGTATGACGGTGAAACCCTCAAAGACACGGATCCAAAGGCCAAGTCTTATCAGGAATACCGCGATTACGCCGGTGTGGATGAAGGCATGTCCGGCCTGTCGACCCGCTTCGCGTTCAAAATCCTGTCCCGGGTGTTCAACTTCGATCATTCTGAAGTCGCCGCGAACCCGGTTCATCTGTTCTATGTTCTGGAACAGCAGATCGAACGTGAACAGTTCCCGCAGGAAAATGCCGAGAAATACCTGGAGCACCTGAAAGGCTATCTGATTCCCAAATATGTCGAATTCATCGGCAAGGAAATTCAGACCGCTTATCTGGAGTCCTATTCTGAGTACGGCCAGAACATTTTCGACCGCTATGTCAGTTATGCGGACTTCTGGATTCAGGATCAGGAATATCGCGATCCGGAGACAGGTCAACTGTTCGACCGCGCTGCATTGAACAACGAGCTTGAGAAAATCGAGAAGCCTGCCGGTATCAGTAATCCGAAAGACTTCCGTAACGAGATCGTTAACTTTGTATTGCGTGCACGTGCCAGCAATGCCGGTAAAAATCCAAACTGGACCAGCTACGAGAAACTGCGCACGGTTATTGAGAAGAAAATGTTCTCCAATACCGAAGAGCTGCTGCCGGTTATCTCGTTCAATGCCAAAACCTCTACGGAGGAGCAGAAGAAGCACGACGATTTTGTCGCCCGTATGATGGAAAAAGGCTATACCCGCAAGCAAGTACGTCTGTTGTCTGAATGGTATCTGCGCGTACGTAAATCATCGTAATTGATGGATGATGATCAAGGGGGAGGGCTTATGGCGCACTTTATCGACCGCAGGCTCAACGGCAAAAATAAGAGCACAGTGAACCGGCAGCGTTTTTTACGTCGGCACAAGCAACAGATCAAAGATTCTATTGCGGATGCCGTCAATAAACGCTCCATCACTGACGTGGAAAGCGGAGAAAGCATTACTATCCCTTCCCGCGACATACGTGAACCCTCGTTCCATCAGGGACGAGGTGGGCAGCGAGAAATCGTCCACCCTGGTAACGATCAGTTCAGCCCTGGCGACCGCATCGAGCGGCCCCAGGGGGGAGCCGGTTCCGGTGGTGCCGGCGAAGGCCAGGCCAGCCCTGATGGCGAGGGACAGGATGACTTTGTCTTTCAAATCTCCAAAGACGAGTATCTGGATCTGTTGTTTGAAGATCTTGAACTCCCGAATCTGAAGAAAAATCAGTTCAACAAACTGGTTGAGTGGAAAACCTTCCGCTCAGGGTTTAAATCTACCGGGGTGCCGGCCAATATCGCCATTGTCCGGTCCCTGCGGAATTCACTCGCCCGTCGTACCGCGATGACGGCAGCAAAACGTCGCCAGTTACGAGAGCTGGAACTTGAACTCGACAGACTACAAAACACAGAACCGGCACAGCCGTTTGATGAGCAGCGTGTGAAAGAAGAAATCCAGACACTGCGCGATCGCATCAGCAAAGTGCCATTTATCGATACCTTTGACCTGAGATACAAAAACTACGAACGTCGCCCTATGCCCAGTAGCCAGGCAGTGATGTTTTGTCTGATGGACGTATCAGGTTCCATGGATCAGGCCACCAAGGATATGGCGAAACGCTTCTATATCCTGCTTTACCTGTTCCTGACACGCACCTATAAAAATGTGGAGGTGGTCTTTATTCGCCACCATACACAAGCCAAGGAAGTGGACGAACACGAGTTTTTCTATTCCCAGGAAACCGGGGGCACCATAGTATCCAGCGCATTGCGGCTGATGGATGAAATCATTAAGAAGCGGTACTCCCCTTCAGAATGGAACATCTATGCCGCGCAGGCTTCAGATGGCGACAACTGGGCGGATGATTCCCCTGGCTGCCGTGAGTTGCTCGACAAGCATATTCTGCCGGTTTCGCGTTATTACTCATACATTGAGATCACCCGCCGGGCTCATCAGACGCTGTGGCGTGAATATGAGTCCCTGCTGGGCAACCATGAAAACTTTGCCATGCAGAACATTCGCAGCGTAGAAGACATCTTCCCGGTATTCCGAGAACTGTTCAAAAAACAAGTCCATTAATCCTAAGGCGCAGGGCGACTTAAAAACTCGCCCATCTGCAATCTACACTTAAGGGACAGCGCTGATTATTGGCCGACGCGCATCAGGGGAGTGGGTTATGGAAACAGAGATCAAACAAAAGGCACTCAGTGATGGTCCAGACTGGACATTTGAACTGCTTGATCAATACCACATGGAAATCAAGCGGGTGGCCAACCATTACCGGTTAGACGCCTACCCCAACCAAATAGAGATCATTACTGCCGAACAAATGATGGATGCCTATTCCAGCATCGGCATGCCAATTAACTACAATCACTGGTCATTCGGAAAGCGCTTTATTGAAACCGAGCGTGGCTACAAGCATGGCCAGATGGGACTGGCGTATGAAATAGTGATCAACTCAGATCCCTGTATCGCCTACCTGATGGAAGAGAACACTATCACCATGCAGGCCCTGGTCATGGCCCATGCCAGCTACGGCCATAATTCATTCTTTAAAGGCAACTACCTGTTCAAAACCTGGACGGATGCCAGCTCAATTATTGATTACCTGCTGTTTGCTAAGAAATACATCTCTGAATGCGAGGAAAAATACGGTGATGTGGAGGTCGAAAAATTACTCGACTCCTGCCATGCACTGATGAACTATGGCGTCGATCGCTACAAGCGGCCGCAAAAAATCTCGCTGGTTGAAGAAACCGCCCGTCAGAAAGCACGGGAAGACTACCTGCAAACGCAAGTGAATGCTCTGTGGCGCACGATTCCCGCGCAAGCGGAAAAGGATTTCCATGACGAAGAAATCCGTTTTCCTGCCGATCCCCAGGAGAACATTCTGTACTTCATTGAAAAACATGCCCCGCTCCTTGAGCCCTGGCAGAGAGAAATTGTGCGGATTGTGCGCAAGATCAGCCAATATTTTTATCCGCAGAAACAGACCCAGGTCATGAATGAAGGCTGGGCGACGTTCTGGCACTACACCATTCTGAACCACCTCTATGATGAAGGGCTGGTGACTGATCGCTTTATGCTTGAGTTTCTGCACAGTCACACCAATGTGATTGCACAGCCAACCTACAACAGTCCGTACTACAGCGGCATCAACCCTTATGCCCTCGGGTTTGCCATGTTCCAGGACATACGCCGGATCTGTGAACACCCCACCGAGGAAGATAAATACTGGTTTCCTGATATTGCCGGTAAAGACTGGCTGGATACTGTGCATTTTGCGATGGAGAACTTTAAAGACGAAAGTTTCATCAGCCAGTTTTTATCACCCAAACTGATCCGTGATTTTAAATTCTTTGCCGTGGATGACGATGACAGAAACAACTATGTGGAAGTCAATGCTATTCACAATGAAGAAGGGTATAGAGCCATTCGGGAAAAACTGTCGTCACAGTACAATCTGAGTAACAACGAGCCGAACTTGCAGGTATGGAACGTGGCATTGCGTGGTGACAGGTCACTCACGCTGAGGTACGTGCCGCATAACCGGATACCTTTGTCAGACAGTTATAACGAGGTGCTGAAACATCTACACCGTCTGTGGGGGTTTGATGTCATTCTCGAAGAAGAACTGAGTGACGGCAGAAGCCATATTCTGTCGACCTGCCCTAACAGAAGCAGCAGCTACTCGTCAGAGCTCTGAATTAAAATCTTGCGCAAAAAAAGAGAGGCATTACGCCTCTCTTTTTCATTCACATTGAGGTGAAAAGCCGATTACTGCTCTTCTTCGTGCAGATAACGTGCAATTTCGATACGGTGACTGTACCAGATAGCTCCACTGTCGCGACCGTATTTTCGAATACGATCTGCTACCAGCTCTGACTGATGATTATCACAGTACGACTTCAGATCGCGATAATATGCCAACGCCAGTTCACACGCTTCACGGTTCATGAAGTAATATCCACCCACTCGGGTGTAAATCTTACGCAGACCATTAATCGTCAGTACATACAGAATGTTACCTGAGTGGGTAGCCATTCCCTGGAACATGCGGTAATCAAAATAATTGAAGGCACGGGCACGGCAAATCTGCTCACACAGCTCCGGCTGTTCCTTACCGTATTTATCCACAATTTTTCTGACTTCCAGTAGCAGCTCAGGCTTTGCCTCACAGCTTTCCACGAAAGACTCGAAGCTGCTCGCAGCCAGGAGAGATTCACAGGAATGGATAACATAATCCAGCAACTGGCTGACTTTTTCGCTGTTAGATTTCACCGCATAGCGCATGTAAACGGTGCTGATATCGGTACGGGCAGCCAGCAGATCTTCCAGAACGCGCTGAACATCCTGGCCATCCAGTGTAATAAGGGTATCCAGGATGCTCAGTCCTGAAGTATCCATATAATTATTTACCCGGGTCGGCTTACCGTGCTGAATGGTCAACCATCCATCACGTGCCAAACGCTGCAGCACTTCCCGTAAAGTTGTACGTGTCACACCAATCAGCTCTGATAATTCACGCTCTGCAGGTAAGATTGAGCCCTGCGGAAAGTGATTATTCCAGATACTCTCAATGATGTATTTCTCAGCAAATGTTGCTGGGCTATCAGCCTTTATAACCATCAGTTAGTATTCCAAACTTGCTTCTTGCTTATCTTTTATAAACTCATCATACCACTAGTTATCGCTGAGTAGAAACCTTGCCTCCGGGAGTTTTGAAGTAAGTTAACAAAGGTGCAATATCCTGCAATCAAACCCTCATCCCAACTTATTGTTCTGGCAGATATATTTATAATTATTTCTGATACAATCCCTAAGTCGTAGTCCACGGTTTGGAATTACGCCCTATTTTTGTGTTACGAAATATTAACACCTTAACAAACAATTCATACAATCGGTTAAAATTGCGACCCGTAATAAGGGGAGTCAGCAATGACAATTCCCCGGAAAGGAAGCGATTTGTCATCAAAATCTCAGGACTTTCAATGACTCGGAAACATTCTGAGCCAGGGCTGAGGTACGCCTGTTGTTTTGGTGACGCCCATAAATAACACAGAGATCAAAAAAATGGCTATCACGCTAGGGAACGCGTTTATTAAGAATTTTCTGGGTAAAGCGCCCGACTGGTATAAACTCACGATCATTGCCTTCTTGGTGATCAACCCCATCGTTTTTTTCTTCATCGACCCTTTTGTCGCTGGCTGGCTACTGGTTGTTGAGTTTATCTTCACTCTGGCAATGGCACTGAAATGCTACCCGCTCCAGCCCGGTGGTCTGCTGGCCATTGAGGCTGTCGCCATCGGCATGACGACGCCTGAACTGGTCAAGCATGAACTGGTCGCCAATATTGAAGTCTTGCTGCTGCTTATCTTCATGGTGGCGGGCATTTACTTTATGAAGCAACTGCTGCTGTTCATTTTCACCAAGATATTGATAGGCATCCGCTCAAAAATTCTGCTGTCACTGTCTTTCTGTGTCATGGCAGCCTTTCTGTCGGCATTTTTGGATGCCCTGACTGTGATAGCCGTTGTGATCAGTGTGACCACAGGTTTCTACAGCATCTACCATAAAGTCGCCTCCGGTCAGGAGCCACACGCGTCTCACGACCACACTTCCGATCATGCCATTCAGGAGCTGAGCCGCGACGATCTGGAAAACTACCGGGCCTTCCTGCGCAGCCTGCTGATGCATGCGGGCGTGGGTACCGCACTGGGTGGCGTCATGACTATGGTCGGCGAACCGCAAAACCTGATCATTGCCAATCAGGCGGGCTGGCAGTTTGGCGAATTCTTCCTGCGCATGGCGCCTGTGACCGTGCCGGTTTTCTTTTGCGGCCTTATCACTTGTGCTCTGGTCGAAAAGTTTGGTTTGTGCGGCTACGGCGCCAAGCTTCCTGAAAACGTACGCAACATTCTGATCGACTACGATAACGAAGAACGTAAGCGTCGTACCAATCTGGATATCGCTAAACTCTGGGTTCAAGTCATCATAGCCGTCTGGCTGATTGCCGGTCTGGCCCTGCATTTGGCTGCTGTCGGCCTGATTGGTCTGACCGTGATCATCCTGGCTACCGCGTTTACCGGTATCATTGAAGAGCACTCTCTGGGTAAAGCCTTTGAAGAAGCTCTGCCATTTACTGCTCTGCTGGCGGTTTTCTTCTCAGTCGTGGCAGTGATCATTGAACAAAAACTGTTCAGCCCTATTATTACCGCCGTACTGGAAATGGATGGCAGCGCGCAAATGGGGATGTTCTACATTGCCAACGGACTGTTATCCATGGTGTCGGATAACGTTTTTGTCGGTACTGTCTATATCAATGAAGTGAAATCAGCGCTGATCGACGGCATGATTGACCGCGAACGCTTCGACATGCTGGCCGTGGCCATCAACACAGGCACCAACCTGCCATCGGTTGCAACACCAAACGGTCAGGCTGCTTTCCTGTTTGCACTGACATCGGCATTGGCACCGCTGATCCGACTGTCATACGGACGCATGGTCTATATGGCACTGCCATATACACTGGTCCTGTCGCTGGTTGGCCTTGCAGGTATTGAGCTGACGCTGCTCCCTATGACGGAGTGGTTCTATCAAAACGGTTGGTTGTCCGCCGCCAGCGAAGCCATTCCACAATTGGCACCGGTAACTGGACACTAACGGGAATTTCTGGTTCTCTAGGTTGTCATAGCTTAAGCAAAGCACTGAGTAAGAAGGGGTTGTCGACTTTTGCGTTTACAACCCCTTCGCTGTATCTGACCGAGAGAATTTCATGCAGATGTTAAAAACCTTCAGCCAACGCCGTCTGTCGTGGCTACTGTTGTTACTTTTCGCCGTCTTCTTCGAAGGCTGTGCCCTGTTTTTCCAGCACGCGATGAATCTGGCGCCCTGTGTCATGTGTATCTATGAGCGCATTGCGATGTTTGGGATTGGTATTGCGGCTCTGGTTGGCCTGATCGCGCCTGAGGTGAGTGTTGTTCGCTGGTCCGGTCTGGCGTTATGGGGATACAGCGCCTGGCGTGGTCTGTCTCTGGCGCAAGAACATGTCGGCTATCAGTTTAATCCCTCCCCATTTGCCACCTGCGATCTGTTTGTCAAACTGCCTGACTGGGCGCCACTGAATCAATGGGCGCCCTGGCTATTCGAAGCGTACGGCGATTGCAGTAAAGTGGTATGGCAATTTCTGGGACAATCCATGCCGCAATGGCTGGTCATCATTTTCGCGGCTAACCTGATTGTCTGGGCTGTCATCGTGCTATCTCAGTTTGTTAAATCCACCTCAAGCCGATACTGACAACACAGGAGGCGCTATGCCTCCTGTTTTCTGTCACTGATTTCGGCCACAACACTGCTTAAACTTTTTCCCGCTGCCGCACGGACAAGGGTCATTGCGGCCAACCCCTTTATAAGGGTTGATCGACTGCGCTGAGCTGCCACCCTGCTGCAACTCATCAGCGGCCATCACTACCTCTGAAATCATAAAAGGCAGATTGGCATACAATGCACTGGGTTCTGGCATACCACCGACGCCGTCATCTGCCATTTGAGTCAGCGTACCGGCCTCATCAAGAATCAACATGCAGGTCGTCAACAAGGCCGACAGCATTCTGCCGGTGCCATCGGAAATGGTTTTATTTTCCCAGTGCACTGCCACATGCGGCCAAACGGCCAGAAAGCCTTCGGCAAAATGCCCCATGGCCTCTGATACCCCCTGCGCTTCCTGCCACTGCAGATCCACAGGAAGGCTGTATTCGCCCGATTTAATGGCCAGGTATTGGTGCTCAAAATGGGCCAGTATGCTGGCCCTGTCTTGCTGGCTGATGGTCACTGGCTCATCTTCTGTCAGGCCGCCGTTAACCAGCGCGGGCAACCAGTTATCCGGCTCCATTGCAGCTGGGTTAGCATTTGCAGCAAGTAAGGCGCCTTCAATAAAGGCCGGCGGCATGCCTGCCCAGTCATCAGAGAGCGTGATCAATGTGGTCATGATGTTTTCCTGTTTGTTGTTACCGGCGAGTATAACGCAAACGGAAAAGGCCGCAAATGTGACGATTTGTTGTTGAAATTTCACTCAAAACAGCGCAAAAATGGCCTTAACGCTAACAGCTGTGGATAACAAAGATGCAAAGAGAGGTCAGCGCTATTATTGCAGGAGCTACCGGCCTGGTGGGCAACGAGCTTCTGCACCTGCTGCTCGGTAACGGCACCATGGAAAAGGTATACGCCCTGACCCGTGTCGCATTGCCGTATCGCAGTAAAAACCTGGTGCAGATAGTGCATCCTGAATTACGTATCACAGAATGGGAAGATAGCGATCCCGTCCCTGAGCTTGGCTTTATTTGCCTGGGCACCACCAAAAAGTCTGCCGGCAGCAAAGCCGGACTTGAAGCCGTGGATGTCGAGCTGGTCAAATCAGTGGCGCGCAGTATGTTACAGCTGGGCGTACAACACCTGGTTGTCATCTCCAGTCTGGGCGCCACGCCCTACTCCCCTTCTTTTTATCTGCGTTGCAAAGCGAAAATGGAGCAGGCACTGAGTGACATGGGCTTCAGCCACTGCATTTTCGTGCGTCCGGGGCCGCTGAGCGGTGAGCGCTCGGAGTCACGGCAAGATGAAGTGCTGCTGCAAAAGGGTCTGGAACTCGCGCAGCCTTTGCTCATCGGCCCGCTTTCACACCTGGTCCCCATTCCGGCCGAGGACGTTGCCCTGACCATGCTGAATCTGGCAATCAAGGCGTTAGAGCTACCGCCCACCGCTGCAGAAATTCACAGCGGCAATGCACTAAGACGACACGCTGCAGATACCCAACGCCCTCAGGCCTGACAGACAACTGAGCAAAAGGTGACAAGCCCGCCTAACCACACTACAATCTCGCCTCTTTATTTGAACAGCAGTAATCTGAGGCTATGAGACTGATACTTGGCCCGATGGAAGGTGTGCTTGACCACCTGATGCGGGAAATGCTCACTGAAATCAATGACTACGATCTGTGCGTGACTGAATTTGTCCGCGTGATCGACCAGCGCCTGCCCAAAAGTGTCTTCTATCGTCTGTGCCCGGAATTACTGCAAGGTGGAAAAACCCTGTCTGGCACACCTGTTCGTGTTCAGTTACTCGGGCAAGATCCGGACTGGATGGCCGAAAACGCCCATCTCGCGGCTTCGCTGGGTTCTCCCGGTATTGATATCAATTTTGGCTGCCCGGCGAAGTCAGTCAATAAAAGCCGGGGAGGCGCGGTATTGCTGCAAGAACCCGAGCTGATGTATCAGATTGTCAAGGCCGTCCGCGATGCGGTTGACCCGCGAGTGCCTGTCTCGGCCAAAGTCCGTTTAGGCTGGGATGATCCGGGTCGCTGCTTTGAGATCACCGATGCGGTTTCGCAGGCCAAAGCAGATGAAATCACCATTCATGCCCGCACCAAAACCGATGGCTATAAAGCTGAGGCGATAAAGTGGGATTACATACGCCAGGTAAAACAGACAGCACAGCTTTCAATCGTAGCGAACGGTGAAGTCTGGAACTATGCCGACGGACAAGAGTGTATGGAGACCACGCAGGCCGATGCTCTGATGGTGTGTCGCGGTGCGCTCAACCTGCCTAACCTGGGCAATGTGGTTAAATATAATCACCCCCACATGGGATGGGAGACGGTGCTGGATCTGCTGCTGAAATATTCCGGTTACGAGATCAAAGGGGATAAAGGCCTGTATTACCCAAACCGTGTCAAACAGTGGTTTGCTTACCTTCGCCACGAATACCCGCAAGCCAAAGCCCTGTTTGCCGATGTCCGCCGCCATAATAAGGCCGACCCTATTGTCGAAGTGCTGCAATCTGCAAAAGCGCAATTGTTACGGCAAGCCAGCTAGTTGCGGCGTAACTGACACAAAAACGTCATAAACAACACTTAGGCTTGAAACATCAAGAGCCTTGAATAAGTGGGACTTACAATGAAAGTGTTGTTTATCAGCCGTCACAATACTTGCCGAAGTATCCTGGCGGAAGCTGTCGCCAAACGTTTTTTACCTGCTCATTTTCACATCGCCAGTGCAGGCTCCGACCCTGAAGGTGAGCTGCCTGCGATAATGCAGACTTACCTCAGCGCAATGGGCCTGAATCCGGCCGATTACCGAAGCAAGTCGTGGGAAGAGTTTTCACGGTTCCATCCTGATATTGTGATTTCTGTCGGCGATAGCCAGCATGGCGAACCTTGTCCCGACTGGCTGGCAGACGGCATACGGGTGAGCTGGGATTTACCCAATCCCTTGACGCTCAGCCAAGACCCTAATGAGCAGGAAAAAGCCTGTGAGCAAACCGTACTGCTGCTGAAACATCACATCGATACACTGAGCACACTAGCGATAGACAGTCTCAGTGCGGAAGAGATAAAGACAAAGCTCAGCCAAATTGCCTTGTAGTGCGCCCGAATCTCATTTCAGCCAGCTAAGCCGGCTTCAAGCTGCGGGCAGCGGACACTAGCGATTGGGGTGATTCAGGATATGATCTTCCCAGTCAATCACATCAATTTCATACACGACTGTATTGCGGACCGACTGATTTGCCGCATGCATGGCGTCTTTGGAGCCGGTAATTAGCGGGTGCCACTCAGGCAAGGACTGACCTTCGGCCAGCAGGCGATAGGCACAGGTGTCCGGCAGCCAGCTGAACTCATCAATGCGCTCACGGGTAAGCTTGAGGCACTCTTCTCCCGACTCAAACCGATTGGCATAGTCTTTACATGAACAGGTTTGGTCATCGAGCAAACTGCAGGCAACATTGGTGTAATAAATCTCATCGGTGTCATCGTCGATGAGTTTATGCAGGCAACACTTACCGCAGCCGTCACACAGCGATTCCCACTCTGTATCTGTCATTGCTGTCAGGTCTTTCTCTTGCCAAAATGCTGCCATCACTGTGCCCCAATATCATGCGTTATTCGCCCTCTTATTGTAGGGATAAGAGGAAACAAGGCGGTGTTATAGCTGTCTGCCCGGCAAAGTGCAAGCCTCAGTCCGGATTTCCCTCTCTCAGGCAGGTATACAACAGCCGCAAAGCTTGATTCCCGATACTATGGGTGATAGTTTGCGCCACCAGCGTGAGCGGCCAGTGATACTGGCCGGAATCACGAACGTGTTCACGGACGTGTACACGAAGCGTCACTGTTGAATAAGACTGCCAGATAAGTATAGAAGGTTGGAATGGATTGTCGTTTAGGCTGCGGAGCCTGTTGTATTGCCCCGAGTATTTCTTCCCCCATTCCGGGTATGCCTGATGGCAAACCTGCCGGGGTGCGCTGTATTCAGCTAAACGACAATAATCTGTGCAAGCTTTTTGGCAAGCCGGAAAGACCGGCAGTATGCCATCACTTCAAACCCTGTCCGGATCTCTGCAGCACCACCAATCAGCAGGCGCTGTTCAACCTGACAGAGCTGGAGCAGATCTCAGACGTTCACTTTGCCGGATAATATTCGCAAGGCTGATTTGGCATGCTCTAATGCCTGATGGCCCGAACTGGTCAGATAGCCGCCATCGGGCTGAGTGACGAGCCCTTTATCATACAAACGCTGTGCAGCAGAGATCATCTCAGAACTCGCTTCATGATTAACCTTGATCCCCTCCATATCACTGTGCATCGGGAACTTAACCAGCAGATTCAATTCTTGTACTAACTCTGGTGTCAGGGGCATAGCGACCTCTCCTCTTAAGAACTTATCTCCAAGCATAGTGAGAGAAACCTAAAATCGCTGCGGTTTAGATCAAAACAACAGTAATTATCTGAAAAAAAAGAAAACCGCTTACCCCTGTTCGGGATAAGCGGTTTATGAAACGCTGAGTTTCTAAGGGTCTTTGTACCCTGTCTGTCAGGCTTGAATACCGACAATCAGCCAAGGCGCATTCGGTACGCTCAGATCACGCTCCAAATGCCAGATATCAGAGATATCTTCTTCTACCCCTTCATGGCTATCTTTGTAGCGCCCTGCAAACTTCACGCTCAGGTGAGCGGTATTGGCATTGTAATCAGCACGAACCAGCTCTGCATCAACGTACATCACCTCGGTGTGCTGCTCGCCATCCAGCTTGTCACGCTCTGCTTTTAAGTCTTCAAACAGTGCCGGGCTGACATACTCACGGATGGTTTCCAGCTCATTGTGATTCCAGGCACCTTGCAGTGTGCGGTAATGCTCACGTGCACCTTGCAAAAAGGCATTCATATCAAAGCCAGGAGGCAGATTGAACGGTACATCACTGTCAGTTGCACGATACTCAGGCTGTGCCGTCGCCGCGCCGGTAAATGCATCCGCTTGCTGACGGTGCTGTGCCTGAGGTGAGTCGCCGGCATACGCCTGCTGATGCCCCATTGCCGTCGGCTTGGCTTTGCGCATGCCTTTGAGGAACTTGAAGATCAGAAAAGCGATCAGGCCAAAAATCAGGATATCCATAAACTGAATACCTTCAAAAGCCCCACCGAAGAATGCTGCCAGCAGTCCACCGGCAAGTAATCCGCCCAGCAGTCCGCCCATCAAGCCTTTTTTGCCGGCTGATGCCGTTGGGTTCTGTTTACTGATCGTATCTGTTTGCTGCGGTTGCTGTTTTTGCGCCGGAGCTGTTTTATAGCTCTTGCCCAATGATTTACTGCCGCCAAACTTTTTCGCTTCTGCGTGCGGAGCAGTGAAAGACACAGCCACCAGTAACGCGAACATGGTTATATAGCGTTTCATCAATCCTTTACCTTTGCCTATAAAATGCAATCCTTATGCATCCTAGCTGGGGGGATGGTAAAGTCAATCAGGTCCGACGGCCAAATTGTTACCAAATTTAGCAGGCTCGCCGGTTATGCTCCCTGCAAACCGTTACACTTATCAGCATCAAGCTGACATCACTTCATTGTCAACTATGCGATCTTCTACGGCTAAGCTAATGAAATGGCTTGTTACTTCGTGTACATCCCACCTAGTATTAGGCAGGACCTGTTTATCTCAATTCGCATACAGTGAGGCAATCACCATGCATGAAGCGACGCATCAGAACACACACAGTAAACTGATAGGTTATTTGCTTTGGATTTTTGGCTTTACCGGTGCCCACCGCTTTTATTACGGCAAACCTGTGACCGGCACGCTGTGGTTCTTCACTCTGGGTCTGTTGGGCATTGGCTGGCTGATCGATCTGTTCCTGATCCCCGGCATGGACAAAGAAGCGGATCTTCGTTTTCAAAGTGGTGAACTGGACTATAACATTGCCTGGCTGCTGCTCACTTTTCTGGGTGTCTTCGGCGTGCACCGTATGTATATGGGAAAATGGATCAGCGGACTCTTGTATTTACTGACGTTTGGCTTTTTCCTGATTGGTGTTTTGATTGATTTCTGGACCCTGAATGAGCAGGTGTCGGTCAAAAATGCCGAACGCCGATAATACCGGTAAATAAGAGACAATCTTGACCCGGAAGTTTTGTTGCCCATAGAATATTGAACATTGTTCTATATTCTATACTTTTTATAGCACACCCAGCCTGTGCTAAGGCAGTCAGCAAACTGTCCGGCCTTTTATTTGTGCTTAGCGCACCATGTAGGGAAGATCATGGCAAGACGAAACGATCACACGCGGGAAGAGCTCATCAGCATGACACTTGAGCAAGTCAAAAAGTTTCTCAGCGAGCACCCCCATCACGAACTCAGCTTACGTAAAGTCGCCGCAATGATTGGCTATGTGCCCAGCACCTTAGTCAATGTGTTTGGCAACTATAACCTGCTGTTACTCCATGCTGTAGCCCAAACCATGGATGAACTGTTTGCGGAAGCTGAAAAACAGTTGCAGCAGTCAGAGTCTACAACTGACGCACTGCGCAAACTTGCCTACTGCTATCTCAATTTTGCGGTGGATAATCCTTACCGCTGGCAGCTGATTTTCCAGCACACCATGAATGGCGAGGAACTGCCTGAGTGGCAGAATGAACGCATCAACAACATGATTAACATGCTGGAAAGCCTTATCCGCCAGCTCATCCCCGACCAATCCGAAACCGCGGTGATGGAAGCCAGTCGCGTCCTGTGGGCTGGCGTGCATGGCATTACCCTGCTGACCGTTGACGATAAGCTGTTCACCTCAACGCCCGTTGACGGAAAAGCGCTGATCGACAACCTGCTGGACACTTACCTGAAAAATTGGCAGGTATGAAGGAGCCCAGCCAGATGAGTCATTCACAATCCGCTTTACTGACCCAACGCCGTTTTCTCCCTTACTTTATTACCCAGGCGCTGGGTGCGTTTAACGACAACATTTATAAAAATGTTCTGCTCATTCTGATCGCTTTTGCGGCGCCGGGCACTTTGCCCTTTGAGTCCGATTTCATTATCAACCTGGCCGCCGGTATCTTTATTTTACCGTTCTTTTTGTTCTCGGCGTCTGCCGGTGTGCTGGCAGATTCCTATGACAAAGCCAGCATCATGCGAAAAGTGAAAATGGCTGAAATCATCATCATGGCCATGGCAGCCGTGGCTTTTGTGGCAGAGAATTATACCGCCTTACTGCTGCTGCTGTTTCTGATGGGCTCGCAATCTGCCTTCTTTGGCCCGGCCAAGTATGCCTTACTGCCACAGCACCTGAAAAAGGAAGAGCTGGTTTCCGGCAACGCGTTGGTTGAAACAGGGACATTCCTGGCCATACTGATCGGTACCCTGCTTGCGGGGATCATTGCCGATCAGCAAGCAGCGAGAACCATAGCGGCAGTGGCTGTGGTGTCGTTCGCCGTGTTAGGCTATGCCAGCTCGCGTTATATCCCTGCAGCCAAGCCCTGCGGGGCTGGTCAGCGGTTTCGCTGGCAGCCAATCAGACAAACCCGCAAAACGCTGTCTATTGCTGCGAAAGATAAAGTGGTGTTGCAATGCGTGCTGGGGATCAGCTGGTTCTGGTTTCTGGGGGCAAGTTATCTGACCCAGTTTCCCAACTTTGCCAAGTTATACCTTGGCGGTAATGCCGCTTCGGTTTCAGTCCTGCTGACCCTGTTTTCCATCGGTATTGCTATCGGCTCACTGCTGTGCGACCGCCTGTCTGGCCATCGCATCGAGCCGGGCATCGTTCCGCTGGGCTCACTCGGCATCACGCTGTTTGGTGCAGACCTGATGTTCGCGACCCCGGATATCACGCCGGTGTCAGACTCACTGTGGGCCTTTCTGACCCAACCGGATCTGATTCGGGTGTTCTTCTCACTGACCATGCTGGGTGTGTCTGGTGGTATCTATATCGTGCCACTGTATGCCATGATGCAAAACCGCGCCGAGCCGTCGGAGCGGGCGCAGGTGATTGCTGCGAACAATATCTGGAATGCCATTTTCATGGTCGTCAGCTCAGTGACAGCGATCGTTTTCCTGTCAGTGCTGTCTTTGTCGATACCGCAGTTCTTCCTCTCCCTGGCGGTTCTCAATCTGCTGGTGCTGGGGTATATCTATCTGCAGGCGCCCGATTTTTTTTGGCGATTTCTCATCTGGATTGTCAGTCACACCTTGTACCGGGTAAGCCACCAGCAGTTGGAGAACATCCCCAAACAAGGCGGGGCTTTAATTGTCTGCAACCATGTCAGCTATATGGATGCCCTGCTGCTGGCCGGTGCCTGTCCTCGTCCGATCCGCTTCATCATGGACGAGGACATCTTCAAGCTGCCACTGATTAAAACCTTCTGCAGCGCCTGCAAAGTCATACCGATTGCCGCAAAAGACAGGCGATCCATTCAAAAAGCTTTCGAGGAAGTGGAATACTATCTGTCTCAAGGCGAACTGGTGTGTATCTTCCCTGAAGGCAAACTCACCCATGACGGGGAAGTCGGACCTTTCATGCGGGGCGTGGACCTGATTCTGAAACGCTCCCCTGCGCCTGTCATTCCAATGGCGCTGCAAGGCCTGTGGGGCAGCTACTTCAGCCGTGAAGGCGGTAAAGCCTTGCTGAAATGGCCAAAACGTTTCTGGTCGCGCGTGACTATTGTTGCCGGGACCCCGGTTAATGCGCAATCGGCCAATAGCGCGGCTTTACGTGAAACCGTTATTGCCCTGCGAGGCGAATCTCGCTAATACGCTGACAAAACGGAAAGTGCGTGGTTTTGCGCTTTCCGTTTTTATCCTGCTTTAAAAATTTATGCAGAATAATCTACCGATATATAAATCAATATCAATCATTAAAACCAGTCATTATCCAGTGAAGCCGAGAGATCATCGGCTTCACACCCCACAGACCACTTTTCACTCTTTTAGTTTATTATTCTGATAAACTTTAAAATTACGCCCCTTCACATAATTTTTTCCTGCAAACCCTTTATCAAAAGGTGGCATTTAGTGTAATTTGTGGGAAATGTTCACTTTTTCGCAGGATGACCACATGCACAACATCGGGATGTCTACCAAGCTCAACAATGTTTGTTATGACATAAGGGGACCCGTTCTTAAACATGCCAAGCGCATGGAAGAAGAAGGCCACAAAATTCTTAAGCTCAACATTGGCAACCCCGCCCCATTCGGTTTTGATGCGCCGGATGAGATCCTGGTGGACGTGATCCGCAATCTGCCAACCTCACAGGGTTACTGCGATTCGAAAGGCATTTACTCGGCGCGTAAAGCCGTGGTCCAGCATTACCAGAAACGCGGTCTGCTGGATTTGGATGTCGAAGACGTGTATATCGGCAATGGCGTATCCGAACTGATCGTCATGGCGATGCAGGCACTGCTGGATAACACGGATGAAATTCTGGTTCCTGCACCCGATTACCCGCTGTGGACGGCGGCTATCTCCTTGTCTGGCGGCAATCCGGTGCACTATATCTGTGATGAAGAATCAGACTGGTATCCGGACCTTGACGACATTCGCAGTAAAATCACCCCGAAAACGCGCGGGATTGTGTTGATCAACCCGAACAATCCGACCGGTGCTGTCTACAGCCGTGACTTTTTGCTGGAAGTGATTGAAATCGCCCGTCAGCACAAACTGATTATCTTTGCCGACGAAATTTACGACAAAATTCTCTATGACGGCGCCCAGCACACTTCTATTGCACCACTGGCGGAAGACGTGTTCTGTGTCACCTTCAATGGCTTGTCTAAGTCTTACCGTGTCTGCGGCTTCCGCGCTGGCTGGATGTTACTCTCAGGGCCACGCCACGTCGCCAAACGCTACATCGAAGGCCTGGATATGCTGGCCTCAATGCGCCTGTGTGCCAACGTGCCGATGCAGCATGCGGTACAGACAGCCTTAGGCGGCTACCAGAGCATTAACGAGCTTATCCTGCCTGGCGGTCGCTTGTTAGAGCAAAGAAACAAGGCCTACGACATGATTACGCAAATTCCCGGCGTGTCATGCGTGAAACCTAAAGGTGCCTTGTACCTATTCCCTAAACTGGATCAGAAGAAGTTCAACATTGTCGATGATCAGAAAATGGCACTGGACTTCCTGCAGCAAGAGAAAGTACTGATAGTCCACGGCACAGGTTTTAACTGGAAAAAGCCGGATCACTTCCGCATAGTGACATTACCCAGGGTTGATGACCTGGAAATGGCCATCGGTCGTTTGGAGCGATTTCTTCACGGTTACCGCCAATAACTGGTTATCGCCAATAAATAGTTACCGCCAATAACTGGTTATTGGCAATAAACCCTTCAGTATGTATCGCAAAGCCCCGGTTCTCGGGGCTTTTGTTGTTTCCTAGGCTGCAAAAAATCTGTTAGGTTTAAATAGCAGTCTGATCAATGTGGAAACATCATGAAAACCAGCCATTTTTTTGCTCATCTCGCTCGTATGAAACTGATTCAGCGCTGGCCGCTTATGCGCTGCGTGGCAACTGAGAATGTCTCAGAACACAGCCTTCAGGTGGCTTTTGTGGCCCACGCTCTGGCATTGATCAAAAACCGCCACTTCGGTGGGCAGCTAAACCCTGAACGTATCGCCCTGCTGGCCATGTTTCATGATGCCAGTGAAGTGCTGACAGGCGACATGCCAACACCGATCAAATACTTCAACCCGACTATTGCAGAAGAGTACAAAAAGATTGAACTGGCCGCCGAGCAAAGGCTGCTTTCTATGCTCCCCGACGAGTTTCAGGCCGACTACGCCCCTTTGCTGGTCAGTGATGCCATCGACCAGCAGGACTACCACATAGTCAAGCAGGCCGATACCTTGTGTGCTTACCTGAAATGTCTGGAAGAGCTCAGTGCCGGCAATCACGAATTCACACAGGCCAAGAAACGTCTCGAAGAAACGCTGGAAGAGCGAAAGACACAGGAAATGAGCTATTTCCTGAAAACCTTCGCCACCAGTTTCAACCTAACTTTGGATGAGATCAGTTAATGCCCTTACCCAGTGACCCAAGCACCGCTCTGTGGCAAGCAAGAAAGAGTCAGGAGCACAAGGAAAGACGCGATGATCACCGTACTGCCTATCAGCGTGATCGCGCCAGAATTCTTCATTCAGCGGCCTTTCGCCGCTTACAGGCCAAAACCCAGGTCCATGGCGCCGGTCACCACGACTTTTACCGCACCCGACTGACCCACTCGCTGGAAGCTTCCCAAATCGGCACCGGCATAGTGGCCCAGCTGAAAATCAAGCAGCCCGAATTTCGCTCGCTCTTACCCTCAAACAGCCTGATGGAAAGCCTGTGTCTGGCGCATGACATAGGGCATCCGCCGTTTGGTCATGGTGGTGAGGTAGCGCTCAATTATATGATGCGTGATCATGGTGGCTTTGAAGGCAATGCGCAAACTTTCAGAATTGTCACATTACTTGAGCCCTATACCGAAAAGTTTGGTATGAATTTGTCGCGCCGCACTTTGCTCGGGCTGCTGAAATACCCGGCTTTTATCCGCGATACAAGAGCCACAGAGCAGCCTCCTGAAGTCAGCGCCTTCCGCCATTTGCGTGCCAAAGACTGGCAGCCGGCCAAAGGCATTTACCGCGACGACAAGGAGACCTTTGAGTGGGTGCTGTCTGGCCTGCCTGAGCACGACAGGGAACTGTTCGGTATGATGCGCAGCGAGCGGCACTCCCCCACTCAGCACCTCAAAACACGCTTTAAGTCTCTGGACTGCTCCATCATGGAGCTTGCCGACGACATTGCGTATGGCGTGCACGATTTGGAAGATGCCATCGTCATGGGCATAGTGACACAGAAACAATGGGAAGAGGCTGCGGCCAGCCAGTTACTGCACTGTGGGGAACCCTGGCTGGCCACTCGGACGGAGTGGCTGAGCCAGCAGCTGTTTGCCGATCACCATCAGCGCAAAGATGCGATTGGCGCTTTAGTGAATGCCCTTATCACAGCGATTGAGATCGGCCCGACAACCGCTGAAAGTGCCCCGGCATTCAGCGAACCACTGCTAAAATGGAACGCCTACCTGTCGGCGCCGATGGAAAATGCCCTGACAGTACTGAAGCAATTTGTCAGCGAGTACGTGGTCCATAAACCGGAAATTCAGCTGCTTGAGTACAAAGGGCAGCAGATTATCATGGAAATGTTCGAGGCTTTCACCTCAGATCCCGAGCGGTTGCTGCCGGCCAGTACCCGAGATCGCTGGCGCACAGCCATCCATCATAGTGACAATGAACAGCGGATCATTGCCGATTACATAGCAGGGATGACTGACGGGTTCGCCCAACGTCTTTACAGTAACCTGTTTCAGCCTGCCAGCGAATGGAAAATAGGGCCTATCGTTTAAGGCTGCTTGCCATAATGCCGTTCGAACAGTCCGGGCGGCATCTGGCTGATCTGAAAATCAATCATCTTTTCAAACGCCGTCACTAATGGCAAAAAACACCGGCTTTCGCCTTCAAGCTGACTCAAGGCGTGAAAGGCGGCTTCAACGGTTGATAATCCTGATTGTTTGGGCGATTTTCGAATCCGGTAGTTCCCCGCAGGTACATCATCAAGGCACACGCACGGTAAGGCTTGCAGGTTAGCTGACAAGCGCCACATTTTATACGCCTTCTTCCAAGTACCATCCAGCAGTATTAATGTCGTCAGAGGGGACGGCGAATTCGCTGCAGCCCGGCGGGAAAGCGGCACAGCCTGCTCGTGCGGATAGAGTACCGCAGCATGGCGATCAGGATCAGCCAGCAGGTTATTGATTTCCTCGTGCCGGCTGAAATCTTCACCTACCCATAAACGCGCGTTTGGCAGTGATAGAGTCAGAATACGGGCCGTACCAAGCGGCCGGCTGACCTCAGACGGGTGTTGCAATATCCAGAGTTCAGTTCTAGCATCAATTTTTTCAATCCATTGGCAAATGCAGGCATTGCCTGCTTTACCGCAATCTACACAGTATCGGCTCATTGAGGTGCCCTTGTTATCACGATCTCTGCTCCTGTCCCTGCTGGCAATCTGTCTGTTTTGTGTCGCGGCACAGCTTGCACCGCTGCACGCTCTGCTGGAATGGCAGCGACCATTTATTGAAGCCGGGCAATGGTGGCGGATCCTAACAGGAAATTTCACCCATACCAATTGGGCCCATCTCGGCATGAATGTGTCAGGTCTGCTGATAATCAGTTATCTGTTCCGGTTTTATCTGACTGCTGGGCGCTTCGGGCTGCTATTAGCCTCGTTAAGCCTGATTGTAGGTCTGTCCCTGTTTCTTACCAAGCTGGACGGTTACTCAGGGTTGTCCGGCCTGTTACATGGGATTTTCATTTGGGGAGCCTGTCAGGATATCCGCACCCAACGTGCAGGGGGACGGTTAATGCTGATAGCCGGTATCTTAAAAATCAGCTGGGATTTGTATAGCGGAGGGTCCGCTGAAACCGCATCCATGATTCATGCACAGATTGCAGTAGAAGCGCATCTTGCAGGGGCTGTCGGCGGCTTCCTGTTAGCCATGCTGCCACCGGCTTTCCGGTTATCAGCATCGCCTGTTAAATAATGCAGGTTGCAAGGGGCGCATGGCACCCCTTACAAGATAGTGGCGTTTCAGTCTTCAGCTCATCAGAGCTGAATGCGATCGCGGTTTTTGTCTACAGTAGAGGCGCCAATGCCTTTGACCTTACTCAGATCCTCGATAGTGGCAAATTTCCCATTCTGCTCCCGGTATTCAATAATGTTCTGAGCTTTATCCGGACCAACGCCTAATAGCAGCTTATCCAGTTCCTCAGCATTGGCACTATTGATATTAATTGTTATTTCAATCCCTTCATGCTTATCGGCCGCATCCACCACTCCAGGTAAGACAACGCTCGATGCCAGCAAAATTAATGCAAATGTGTTTTTCATTTTTTCTCCTTCGTGTTAATTCAGCACAAGGATAATCATTTTTAATCACACAATAATGCTCGCCAGAATATGACAAGATAAAAAAACGACGGGCCGCACAAAGCGGCCCGTCTATTATAAATATCAATTACATTTAGTTTGCAGATGCATCCAATACCGGATAGGTCACTTCTGCATCGGCGCGCAGCACATCAAGTAAAGCGGCCACATCCTGCTGAGCATTCATCTGAGCAACCTGCTCGGCCAGTTGCCCATTCACGCTGGCCGAGTCAATCTCAGGCTCAATCACTTTATCCAGCGCAATCACAACAACATTGCCCTGCTGGTCATGAGTCACACCGTAGACCGACTTACCCGCTTCAGGTTTTGCCATCGCAAATGCTTCTTGTGCAATCACAGGATCGCTGCCACGACGACTGATAGTCTGAGGTTCAGAGAAGCTCAGTTCATGCTGCTCCAAAATGGCGTTATCACCATCACGCAATGCAGCAAGAATCTCATCAGCCTGCTTCTCAGCCGCTTCTTCACCACGCTGGGCTGCCATGATCTCATGCACCTGATCAGCAACCTCTTCAAAGGGTAGCAGTTGCTCAGGGCGAGACTCATCAACACGCACAACGATAATATGCTCTGAACCCAATTCAATGACTTCAGAATTCAAACCATCTTCACGTACTTCCGCACTGCTTAACGCCTGGACAACAGCAGGTGAAGCCAACACGCCCTGGGCATTGTTGAGTGCGAAGAAGTCAGTCTTCTGTACTTTAGCGTTGACCGCTTTAGCCGCATCATCCAGCGAATCCGGCATCTCGAAAGCAGATTCCGCCAGTTTGGTCTGCAGCTGATAAAACGCTTCAGCCGCTTTTTGCTCACGCAGATCCGCTAACAGGTCACTGCGAACCTCGGCAAGAGGCTTGGCCGTAGGCGCTTTGACCGCTTCCAGCTGAATGATGTGATAGCCAAATGAAGATTTCACTACGCCAGACAGATCGCCTTGGTTTTCCAGAGCAAAAGCCGCTTCTTCAAACGCAGGGTCCATCACACCACGCTCAAACCAGTCCAGCTCACCACCCTGTTTCGCACTAAAAGTGTCATCCGATTTCGACTTTGCCAGCTCGGAAAAATCCGCACCCTGGTTCAGCTCGGCAAGAATCGCCTCCGCCTTTGACTGGGCCTCAGCATCGTCACCCTGAATCAGAATGTGGCGAACATGGCGCTGTTCAGGCGTCGAAAACTTAGCCAGATTATCCTGATAATACGCATCGAGCTCATCATCACTGACATCCATGGTATTTTTCAGCGTATCGCCAGACAGCTCAATATAAGCAACTTTCACTTGCTCCGGACGTGTAAAGGCTTCCGGATGCTGCTCATAGTAATCTTTGCTGTCGCTTTCTGAGATCTCAACAGTTGCCTTAAACGTATCAAGGTTCAGGGTCAGACTGCGCACTTCACGCTGTTGTTGCTCCAGCTGCTGCAACTGAGTCAATTCATTGCTCAGCGCAAAATCACTGCCCTGAATAGCGCTCAGCAGCTGCTGACGCAGCATGTCGGTACGCATGTACTCGGCAAATTGATCAGGCGTGAAACGCGAGCGGCGAAGCAAAGAAGCATACACTTCGTTGTCAAACTTACCGTCACGCTGAAACTCAGGCATTGAACGGATAGCTTGCTTCACCTGATCATCACTGATACGTAAGCCCAGCTCGTTAGCACGTTGCTCAATCAGCGCATCGTTCACCAAACGATCTAACACACTGCGACGAAACTGCTGAACATAGCCAGGGTCACCCATCAGCGTAGAGAAATACTCTCCCAGCTGCGACTGCATACGGTTACGTTCGTTCTGGTATGCCTGCTCGAACTGATTCTGGCTGATTTCCTCGCCGTCAATCTTTGCCGCTACAGGCTGATTAGAATTTGCCAGATAACTGCCTACACCGGCAAAGACAAAAGAAAATATGATTAGGGAGAGAATAATCTTCACCCAAATGCTGCTAACGCCTTCGCGCATCCGCTCCATCATAACGTGCCGTATCTCCTAGTTGTTCGAGCTGGCAATAATTGTTGATTACGACTCTGAAGAATCACAATCTGTTCACCCTGATACAATGTAAAAAAAGCGCATCAGATATGATGCGCTCTCGTGTTACGCAATAATGCCACTATATGACAAGAAGCGTAAGGTTTTGTTCATTTCAACTTACTGGCAAAGCCAGAATCAGTTGACAGAATCTTTCAGCGCTTTACCTGGTTTGAAACCTGGTACACGTGCTGCTGCGATTTGGATTTCTTCACCAGTTTGTGGGTTACGGCCGGTACGGGCAGCGCGCTCACGAACAGAGAATGTACCAAAACCAACCAGCGCAACCTGGTCACCTTCCTTCAGAGACTCAGAAACTGCCTCAATGAAAGCGTCCAGCGCACGGCCAGCAGATGCTTTAGAAATATCAGCACCTTCGGCGATTTTATCAACCAATTGAGTTTTGTTCACGATTTCTTCCCCTCTATGAACATTGTCTTCCTGACAACAGCATAATCTATGTTTACGCTGTGACGACAAAGGACAATCAAAAACTTGTATCAGGTCTAATTTATCAGCTCATTGTGACACTGAACAGGCTGTAAGCCTTGTTATTATTGAGCTTACAGCAAATTAGACCCCACTTATAGCCAGACAGAAAAAGGCTGACAAGCGATTTCCATCGCAGTCAGCCCCTTACATCTGTTAATTTTGCTGCATATCACTGTTTTGAGCGTTTACCAGCTCGATCCCAGTCGGATTATTTTCCAGGGCGATGCGTAACACATCATCAATCCAGCGAACCGGGCGGACTTCCAAATCAGCAATAACGTTGTCCGGGATCTCTTCCAGATCACGTTCATTCTCTTTCGGAATCAGCACAGTTTTAATGCCGCCACGGTGTGCTGCCAGCAGTTTTTCTTTTAAACCACCGATAGGCAGAACTTCACCACGCAGGGTAATCTCACCTGTCATCGCGACATCGCTGCGCACAGGGTTCCCTGTCAGACTCGACACCAGTGCCGTACACATTGCAATACCCGCACTTGGGCCGTCTTTAGGCGTCGCCCCTTCAGGAACATGAACATGGATATCACGCTTCTCATAGAAGTCGTTATTAATACCCAGTTTCTCTGCACGCGTACGCACCACAGTCATTGCTGCCTGGATAGACTCCTGCATCACATCGCCGAGAGACCCGGTGTAAGACAGCTTGCCTTTGCCCGGCATAGACTCAGTTTCAATGGTCAGCAAATCGCCGCCCACCTCGGTCCACGCCAGCCCGGTGACTTGTCCAATACGGTTGCTTTCTTCTGCTTTTCCGTAGTCAAAGCGCTGCACTCCCAGATACTGCTTCAGGTTCGCCTGATTAATGGTGACCTTCTTCACTTCCGGGTTCAGCAGGATCTCTTTCACCGCTTTACGGCACAGCTTGGAAATTTCACGCTCGAGATTACGCACGCCAGCTTCACGGGTGTAGTAGCGGATAATGCCGATGATGGCAGAATCTTCTATCTCCACTTCGCCTTTTTTCAGGCCGTTACGCTGAATCTGTTTTTCCAGCAAGTGGCGTTTGGCGATATTAAGTTTTTCGTCCTCGGTATAACCAGACAGACGAATCACTTCCATACGGTCCAGTAACGGGCCAGGAATATTCATTGAGTTCGATGTCGCCACAAACATCACGTCGGACAAATCGTAATCCACTTCCAGATAATGGTCGTTAAACGCATTGTTCTGTTCCGGATCCAGGACTTCCAGCAAGGCTGAGGCAGGATCGCCACGCATGTCGGAAGACATCTTGTCGATCTCATCCAGCAGGAACAGTGGATTTTTCACGCCAACTTTGGCCATTTTCTGGATCAGCTTGCCCGGCATTGAGCCGATGTAAGTCCGGCGGTGACCACGGATTTCCGCTTCATCACGCACCCCACCCAGCGCCATACGCACGTATTTACGGCCAGTGGCTGCAGCAATCGACTGCCCCAGAGACGTTTTGCCGACACCAGGAGGGCCAACCAGACACAGGATCGGGCCTTTCAGCTTATTGATACGGCTCTGGACGGCTAAGTACTCAAGAATGCGGTCTTTGACGCGTTCCAGACCATAGTGATCGGCGTTGAGGATCTCTTCCGCTTTAGCCAGATCTTTTTTGACCTTGGTACGCTTGTGCCAGGGCACACTCAGCATCCAGTCAATATAACCACGAACCACAGTCGCTTCAGCTGACATCGGCGACATCATTTTCAGCTTTTGCAATTCCTGCTCAGTTTTTTCACGCGCTTCGGCTGGCATCTTCGACTCGTCGATTTTTTTCTTCAACGATTCGAATTCATCCGGCGCATCGTCCAGCTCACCCAATTCTTTCTGGATGGCTTTCATCTGCTCATTCAGATAGTACTCGCGCTGGCTCTTTTCCATCTGTTTCTTGACGCGGCCACGGATACGTTTCTCGACCTGCAGCAGATCAATTTCAGATTCCATCATGGCCATCAGGAACTCAAGACGTTCCGTGATATCCACGATTTCGAGCACTTTCTGCTTATCTGCCAATTTCAGTGGCATGTGCGCAGCAATGGTATCAGCAAGGCGAGCGGCCTCATCAATACCATTCAGTGACGTTAACACTTCAGGCGGGATCTTTTTGTTCAGCTTGATAAAGCCTTCAAACTGATTGATCGCAGTGCGAACCAGCACTTCCTGCTCGCGTTCGTCCATTTCCGGCGTGACCAGAAATTCCGCTTCCGCACTGAAAAATTCGTCGTCAGTCAACTTCTTAACGTTTGCACGCTGCTGACCTTCTACCAACACCTTCACTGTGCCATCAGGCAATTTCAGGAGCTGCAGTATGGTCGCCACTGTGCCGACATCATAGAGATCGTCAACGGTTGGTTCGTCAGTTGCCGCTTCTTTTTGGGCAACCAACAAAATTTGTTTATCGTTATCCATTGCGGTTTCAAGGCAACGAATGGATTTATCCCGGCCTACAAACAATGGAATAACCATATGAGGGTAGACCACCACGTCACGCAGTGGCAGAACGGGAATGGCAAGGCGTTCCGAACGCTCCAGGTTCATATTGTTCTCTCTTTCCGTTCAGTCTCTTTTAGTGAGTATATGGGGGCAGACTGACAAGATTCAACGGTCGATTTGCCAGAAAATCAAAAAGGAGGCCAAAGCCTCCTTTATTTACTCAAACTGTACGTTTTGCAACCACTTACTCGCCGCCTGCAACTTGATTTTCAGTGTTTTCATAAATCAGCAAAGGTTCAGATTCCCCTTTAATGACTGATTCATCAATCACTACTTTACTCACGCCTTCGGCAGAAGGTAGCTCATACATGGTATCCAGCAGCACCGCCTCTACGATAGAGCGAAGGCCACGTGCACCGGTTTTACGTTCCATGGCTTTACGGGCAATTGCCTGCAGCGCATCGTCACGAAATTCCAGTTCAACGTTTTCCAGCTCCAGTAATGCAGCATACTGTTTTGTCAGCGCATTTTTCGGTTCACGCAGAATCTGCACCAGAGCAGATTCATCCAGCTCACTCAAAATCGCAGTGACTGGCAGACGACCGATAAACTCAGGGATCAAGCCGTATTTCACCAGATCTTCCGGTTCGACTTTCTCGAACAAATCGCTGAGTGTGTTGCGCTGGTCTTTAGAGCGGACTTCCGCACCAAAACCAATACCTGAACTGGTTGCCACACGCTGCTCTACCACTTTATCCAGGCCTGCAAACGCACCACCACAAATAAAGAGTATTTTCGATGTATCAACCTGCAGGAACTCCTGCTGAGGATGTTTACGACCGCCCTGTGGAGGCACAGAGGCAACCGTACCCTCGATCAATTTCAGCAGCGCCTGCTGCACACCTTCGCCTGACACGTCACGGGTAATTGATGGGTTGTCAGATTTACGGGAAATCTTGTCAATCTCATCAATATAAACGATTCCGCGCTCAGCTTTGGCGACATCGTAATCACATTTCTGCAGCAACTTCTGGATGATGTTTTCTACATCTTCACCGACATAACCGGCTTCGGTCAGGGTCGTTGCATCCGCCATAGTGAAAGGTACATCCAGCATACGCGCCAGCGTTTCTGCAAGCAGTGTTTTACCACTACCCGTCGGACCTATCAGCAGGATGTTACTTTTACCCAACTCGACACCATCACTTGTGGTGTCGCCATTCCGCAAACGCTTGTAATGGTTGTAGACAGCTACAGCCAGTACTTTCTTCGCGTGATCCTGGCCGATGACATAATCATCTAAGTGCGTGCGGATCTCCCTTGGCGTTGGCAGTTCATTACCATCGCGCTTTGGCATAACTTCTTTGATTTCTTCGCGAATGATGTCGTTACACAGATCGACGCACTCATCGCAAATATACACAGAAGGGCCAGCAATCAGCTTGCGAACTTCATGCTGACTTTTACCGCAGAAAGAGCAGTACAGCAGTTTTCCACTACCACTCTCTTTTCGCTTATCTGTCATTCGCTAACCTCATATTGGGTTTCACCCATCCTTGCCTTGTTTTGAGTGTATAACATCTCTCGTCACTTTGCTGTCACCTTGCGCCTTCAGAGCACTGTGCACCATAATGACAGGTTAGTCACGCTTATTCAAAACGGCATCGACCAGTCCATACTCCGCAGCCTGCTCAGCAGACATGAAGTTGTCACGGTCTGTATCTTTTTCAACGATTTCCAATGGTTGGCCAGTATGATCAGCCAGCAGATTGTTCAATCGCTTCTTAATTGTCAGAATTTCCTGAGCATGAATCTGAATATCAGAAGCCTGTCCCTGGAAACCGCCTAATGGTTGATGAATCATTACACGGGAATTAGGCAGACAAAAACGTTTACCTTTCGCTCCACCTGCCAGCAGGAATGCACCCATTGAACATGCTTGTCCCATACAGAAGGTACTCACATCCGGTTTGATGTGTTGCATAGTGTCATAGATAGACATACCTGCAGTGACTGAGCCACCAGGAGAGTTAATATACAGGAAAATATCTTTGTCAGGGTTCTCTGACTCCAGGAACAACAGCTGTGCCACAACCAGGTTCGCCATCTGATCTTCAACCTGGCCGGTCAGGAAGATCACACGCTCCTTCAATAGTCGGGAATAGATGTCGTAGGAACGCTCGCCACGAGAGGTCTGCTCGACCACCATAGGAACCAGCGCATTCATAATTGGCGACATGGCGTTATTATCTTGGTAGCTCATAACCTTATTTCCCCAAAAAAATTAATGGCCCGAATGATTGACTCATACGGACCATTGTTAGCAGAAGATTTGAAATGAAGTCAAATCTTTACAGTCATTTCAGTCAATTAAGCTGCTGGTTGCTGATTCATCAGCTCATTGAAGCTTACTTGTTTTTCTGAAACCTGTGCTTTAGCCAGTAGAGCATCAATCGCTTGTTCTTCCAGAGCAACATTACGCATGTTGTTCATCAGTTGCTCATTCTTTTCGTAGTATGCAACAACTTCCGTTGGATCTTCATAAGCAGATGCCATTTCAGTGATCAGCGCCTTAACTCGCTCGTCATCCGCTTTCAGTTCTTCAGCCTTGATCACTTCACCCAGCAGCAGACCAACCACTACACGACGCTTAGCCTGCTCTTCGAACAGCTCACGTGGCAGCTCTGGTGCATTATCCGCATTACCGCCGAAACGCTGAACAGCTTGCTGACGCAGAGCGTTAACTTCCTGGTCAATCAGGGCAGAAGGAACAGCAATGTCGTTTTGCTCAATCAGACCATTCAGAACCTGATCCTTGATACGGCCTTTAACCGCTTGCTTGAGCTCGCGCTCCATGTTCTTGCGCACTTCAGCTTTCAGGCCGTCAACAGAACCGTCTTCAACACCAAACTTCTTCACAAATTCTTCGTTCAGCTCTGGCAGCTCCTGAGCTTCTACTTTGTGCAGTTTGATAGCGAACACAGCCGCTTTACCTTTCAGGTTCTCGGCGTGATAGTCTTCAGGGAAAGTGACTTCAATGTTGAACTCTTCACCCGCTTTCTTACCAACGATACCTTCTTCGAAGCCCGGAATCATACGGCCCTGGCCCATTGCCAGAGGGAAAGCTTCTGCTTTACCGCCGTCGAATTCTTCACCGTCAATAGAGCCAGTGAAATCGATAGTAACACGGCTATTTGCGTCAGCAGCGGCATCGACTTCTGCCCAGTTAGCTTGCTGCTTGCGCAGCGTTTCCAGCATCTGAGCAACGTCTTCTTCTTTCACTTCAGCCGCTGGCTTCTCGATAGCAATCTTGTCCAGACCTGTCAGTTCAATTTCAGGGAACACTTCGAAGGTGGCTTTGAAAACCAGATCTTTACCTTCAGCCATGTCGACTGGCGTGAACGTTGGTGCGCCGGCTGGGTTAATTTTCTCTTTAACGATAGCTTCAATGTAGTGACGCTGCATCACTTCACCCAGCACGTCCTGGCGTACAGATGCGCCGAACATACGTGCAACCATCTTGATTGGTGCTTTACCAGGACGGAAACCGTCAAAACGACGGGTTTTGGCAATTTTCCGCAGTTGAGCAGTTACTGCATCTTCGATGTTTGCAGCAGGTACAGTAATCGTAATTTGGCGTTCTAGGCCTTCAGTGGTTTCAACGGTAACTTGCATTTTCTTAAACCTCAAAACTGACTCAGGTTGACTGAGTTATCTTGCCCGTCAGATCTCTGCTGACGCTGGCATCCTTTCGTGTTACGGCTTGAACACCATAACGCCTGAATTCGGTCAATTTCTGTATCACTAGCCAATGCCACTGAAACAAAAATTAAAGCGCGGTATTATAACGACCCAGCCCTCTTTCGTCGAGGCATCTGGTGTCACACCAAGTGTAAACCTTCGGACAAGATAGGGGCTGAATTCGCATTTTCAAGAGAAAACACGAAAAAATTGCAGTTTAGCCTCGCTTTTTTGTTCAAATGTCGATTCAGTGCAGGAATTTTAATCAATGCTACACGCTGCTTCGCGCACTGCAACCTAAGATGAAAAATGACTAAGCGGGTAAAAAAAGAGGAGTACAAGGGAGAAAAGTGGCGCGCCCTGCAGGATTCGAACCTGCGACCACATGCTTAGAAGGCACGTGCTCTATCCAACTGAGCTAAGGGCGCATTGTCTGAGAGTTAACAACCAGGTGCGTTAACTAACGGGGGTGAATTATACGTCGCTTGAGATCAAGGTCAACGATAAAACGTTAAAATACCTCGCCAAATGCACCAAGCGGTTAAACTTACGGCAAACATCCCCCTTTGTTGTCTCAGCGAGGCGCATCCTTTCTCCAGGGTGCCAGGCGCTTATTGTTTGAAAGTCTTTAGATTGCAGCATTTTAGCCAGCGATCACCTCTTTATTAACGCAGGGATTTTATCTGAAGACCGCAAAAAGCAAACGTTTGCGCTATAGATTTCCCCCTTTATCTCTGCGACAATAAGCCTGCTCAGTTCATTTCTGTACGAAGGAAAATCATGGCCGCTCAAATCATTGATGGAAAACTTATCTCACAAACTGTCAGACAAGAAGTTGCTGCACGTGTTAAGGCTCGCACTGACGCGGGGTTACGTGCACCTGGGTTAGCCGTCATTCTGGTAGGTCAAGATCCTGCCTCACAGATTTATGTCGGCAGCAAGCGCAAAGCTTGTGAAGAAGTGGGCTTTCTTTCCCGCTCGTTCGACCTTCCTGCTGATACTGCAGAAGTCGAACTGCTGGCGCTGATTGATGAACTGAATGCGGATCAGTCCATAGACGGGATACTGGTACAGCTGCCTCTGCCTGCAGGCATTGATTCTACCAAAGTGCTTGAACATATTAATCCCGAGAAAGATGTCGACGGCTTCCATCCTTATAACGTCGGCCGTCTGTGCCAGCGCATCCCTAAGCTGCGTTCATGCACCCCAAAGGGGATTATCACTCTGCTGGAGCGTTATAACATCCAGGCACGTGGCAAACATGCGGTTATTGTAGGGGCTTCTAATATCGTTGGCCGTCCTATGACCCTTGAACTGCTGCTGGCCGGCGCTACGACCACGACGTGCCACCGATTCACCCAGGATCTGGAAAGCCATGTTCGTCAGGCCGATATCCTGGTTGTCGCGGTAGGAAAGCCTAACTTTATTCCGGGTAGCTGGATTAAAGAAGGCGCGACTATCATAGATGTCGGTATCAATCGCCTGGACAACGGCACCCTAGTGGGTGATGTGGAATACGATGTCGCGCGCCAAAAGGCCAAACACATTACTCCCGTCCCTGGTGGTGTTGGCCCAATGACGGTTGCCACACTGATCGAAAATACCCTGCTGGCCTGCGAACAATTCCACGAAAGCTAACAGGTATTAGGTTATTCCAAAGACAAAAAGCGAGGTAATCAACCTCGCTTTTTGTTATTCATCAGTACCGGCCTGCTTTTGTAACCCGCAATAACCCGCGTTATTTTTGCAGCGTTTTCAGATAAGCCGCGAAATCTTTCCCGAGCACAGGGTGGCGTAAGCCGTATTCGACGAATGCCTGCATATAACCCAGCTTACTGCCGCAATCATGACTCTTACCTGTCATGTGGAACGCATTAACCTGCTGCTTTTCCATCAGCATATCAATGGCGTCTGTCAGCTGAATTTCATCCCCTGCACCAATCGGAGTCTTGGCAATAATTTCCCAGATTTCGGCAGGCAGGATATAACGTCCCACGATAGCCAGGTTAGACGGTGCCTGATCAACCGCAGGTTTCTCAACAACCTTGGCCATAGCAGCTGAATTGCCTGGCGCAATTTGCTCGCCATTCACATCAGCCACACCATAGTTAGACACTTCCGACATTGGCACCGGCTCTACCATGACCTGACTAACGCCTGTTTCATTGAACAGCCTGACCATAGCAGCCATGTTCTCACTGCGCAAATCGCTGGCGGCATCATCCAGAATCACATCTGGCAGGACGACGGCAAACGGCTCATTGCCGACCAGAGGACGGGCACAAAGCACCGCATGGCCCAAGCCTTTTGCCTGGCCCTGACGCACATGCATTATGGTCACATCACTTGGGCAGATATTTTGTACTTCGTCCAGCAACTGACGCTTAACCCGCTTCTCCAGCGTCGCTTCCAGCTCAAAAGAAGTATCAAAGTGGTTTTCAATAGAATTTTTGGACGAATGGGTAACCAGCACGATTTCTTTAATACCGGCCGCAACACATTCATTCACAACATATTGAATCAGAGGTTTATCCACAATAGGCAGCATCTCTTTGGGAATGGCCTTGGTGGCTGGTAACATCCTGGTCCCTAAACCGGCTACCGGAATGACCGCTTTACGAACTGGGGAAGACTTTTGCATTGCTTTTTCCATGTACGTTGTCATTGTCAGTCGCAATATAACAAACTTGCCTTTATGCAGCGAGAGATCTGAGCAATAAGCGTGAGCTGGTGTCCTCGACGGCAAAAAGACAAGTTGCACAGACAGACATGACGGAGTGGTTAAGCCGTGGCCAGGTTATCCACGGCGGACGATATCGGCGTTATCTATACTGATTTTTACCGGTTTGCCGAGCAGGTTTATCAACATGAATGAGCGCTTTTCACCGTCAGGTTCCTGATAGATGGCTTCAAGGCCCTTGAACTGGCCTTGTTTGAGCTCGAGGCACTCGCCGGGTTTGGGCAGGTTAGACAACAGGCTTCGGTGTTCTTCGCAATTTTCATTCGTCATTAACTCAAGCAGCAATTCAGGCTGAACTTTTTGCGGGTATGCCCCCTGACGGATAAAGTCAGCCACACCGCGCGTCGAACGGACTGTGGTATAGCTGACATATTCAGGATCAAAACAGACAAACATATAATTAGGGAACAGTGGTTCATTCACAGTGACGCGTTTTCCGCGCACCACTTTCTCGACGAGTACCTGAGGGTAATAGCACTCCACGCCCTGACGATCCAGATTGACCACGGCCCGCTCCTGCTCGCTTCGCTTGCAATAAAGTAGGTACCAATCTTTCATATCGTCTCTGCCCGGAAAATGTCTGTCTGAAAGTGATTATATGGTGGGAGGTATAAACCTCAATAGTTTCCCTGTACATTGACGCTAAGCGTTTACTTTTCCAACGTTTTCCCGTTTATTCCTGAAGATGATGATTTATTGATTACCCGCTAAACTTTCGTTTTTGCTTTCACTGCCTGATGGATTTCGTGCTCTTTCATGGCGTCCAGTCGCTGAATCGTAATACTGAAATTGGCGGCGCCAATTTTGCTCAATGACAAACGTGCGCCAGAATGCGGCAGAACATAGGAAGAGGTGAGGTTTTTTCGTGCCCCGTCTCCCAGACTGGTACCAGCCGGTATTATCATTTCTCCATCACTGGTTCTCAGCATCGCTTCCGATCCGGTTGACACCACCACCAGGCTTCTGTCACACGCATCAAAAATACCAAACAACCCCTTGATAGGCACAGCGTACCCCGACTGCTTCATCCCGTTTTCAATGGTTTGCAGCATACTGGAAATGTCATTTTCGCTTGCCATACGTTTGCGCAGATAGTCATTGAACAATGCCCGTATCAGCAGCACAGTGGCCGCCCCCTGCCGCCCTCCTGACTCGGCATCAAGCAGATAGAAAGCCAGACGACCGTCCATCAACCAAGTGTAGTCGAGCAACACAGGTTGCACATCGGCAGACTGCAAAACACAATAGCTCATCTGCCAGTCTCCCTGACGGGACAAGGTGTCCGGCATCAGCCCCACCAGCAGCTCGCGTGCAATCTCCGGGTTTGATTCCAGCTCATTGATATGCCACTGCAGTTCTTCATCTACCGTCGAGTCATGCTGCAATAGCTGGCTGGAAAAGTCTGTGTATTCGGTTGTGTTTTCCTGGGCTTTGAGTACCGACATCAGTGCAGCTTTCAGCACCATGATGTTATCCAGCGGTTTGACCAGAAAATCTTTGACGCCATGCCTGAGCGCGGCTGCGACATCGGCCATTTCACCGGTACCGGAAATGACAATGACAGGAATCATAGGGTAATGCAGTGAAACTTCTTCAACAAACTCCATGCCTGTCAATACAGGCATAGCCAGATCGCACAAAAGCACATCAGGGATACCGTCGCGCAGGGCCCGCAGTCCCTGCAAACCGTCTTCAGCTTCCCTGACCTCGCATCCTTGCGATAGCAAAAAGCCTGTTATCATCCGGCGAAACACCGGATCGTCCTCCACAATGAGGATATCTTTACCTTCTAGCAACGATTGTGCCCTCCATGAAACAAGGGGCCAAGAGCACAGAATAATATTCTGCTGAACAGGCACATCCTTCTAATCGAATCTGTGCGAAGCTGGGTAGTCGCGATGAATGTTCTCATTTAGGATAGGCGTAAAACCGCGCTACGTCAGGGCGTCTGCCTGTTCATGAACTTTAGTTTTAGTATTCTGTAAGCCAGTTCAAAATCTTGCCCATTGCGAAACTCGTTTTCGTCCCTGAAGTTCCTATTTTAATAACACTCAATGTTAACCTCTTCACATTGAGTGTTTTGTTATACAATTCCCACTTTCTCATATCCGATCACGACACGCCTATGAAGCTTGATGATTTAAATTTATTTCGCATTGTGGTTGAGGAAGGCAGCTATACCGCCGCCTCTCGCAAGCATCAGGTGCCTGTTGCCACACTGACCCGCCGGATACAGGCTCTGGAAGACAGCCTGAATCTTCGCCTGCTAAACCGCCATGCTCGCAAGCTGTCGCTGACTGAAGCTGGCCAGCAGTATTACCAGCTGTGTACCCCCTTGCTTCAACAGTTACTGGATACCGCAGAAAACATTCGGGAAGAGTCCAGAGGGGCGAGTGGACGGCTCAAAATAGCGGCCCCGACCAATCTGAGCAAAGTCATGCTGCAACCTATGCTCAACGCCTTCATGCTTGAACAGCCGGCAATCAGCATTGAGCTGTTTCTGAGCAACGAACCCGAGCAGCTAGACCCAACCGACTGGGATGTTATCTTCCGTGTCGGTCCGCAGCGTGATTCGGCACTGATTGCCCGTAAAATTAACGCGGTGGAAGATATACTGGTTGCCAGCCCAGATTATCTGCAACGTCACCCAACGCTCACTCATGCACAAGATCTGTCCAAGCACTCCCTGCTCAAAGGCTCTCCCCTGCTGCGCTGGCGGCTCAGCAACAAAGACGGAGAAAGCATCACGGTTAATGAGAAAGGACGCTTCGAGTCCAATCAGCTGAATGTGGTCAGAAAAGCCTGTGTGGCCGGGCTGGGAATTACATTAATGCCAGATGCCATGCTGAAAAAATACATTCACAGCGGTGAGCTGGTGCGAGTGCTGGATAACTGGTCGGCCAACCCGCGCAATGTCTACCTTCTCTATAATCACAAAGATCACCAGCCAGAGAAGCTGAGGCTGTTTATTGAGTTCGCAAGTCACTTCTTCAGCACATCCTGAGCCTGCTATCCTTGCCAAGCGGCAGAAGCCCGTCTAAATGTTATATGACAAAGAACACAAAAAGTGCCCGGATATGCACTGACAGTGTTCTGAACAACAACCTGTAATACGTTGTGCGATTTGCACCCTAGATAACGAGGATAGGTTATGATTCTGGGACATTTATTCGGGCTTTACACTCATCCCAAAAAAGAGTGGCACAACATTGATGAGCAGCATGAGGGGATGCAAAGCAGCCTGAGCCACATTATGCTGATCGCCTTGCTTCCACCGATTTTTGCCTACATTTCCAGTGTGTTTATTGGCTGGCGTGTCGGGGCTGTTGACCCGATTTACCTGACGCCGTCCAGTGCGCTGTTCATGTCTGTTGCCATGTACTTTGCCCTGATTGGCGGGGTATTTGCACTTGCCTACCTGACATACTGGATGAGCCATACCTTTGGCTCAACGCCGACCTATACCCAAGCGCTTGAATTGGCGGCTTACACAGCAACGCCGCTGTTTATGATCAGCATCGCCGCCTTGTACCCTCAGTTGTGGTTTCTGATGATGGCCGGACTGGTCGGCATCACCTACTCAGTGTACCTGCTATACACAGGTGTCCCTATTCTGATGCACATTCCGGAAGAGCGCGGCTTTATCTATGCCAGCTCGATTGTGACCTGTGGCCTGGTGCTGCTGGTTTCCATCATTGCCGGCTCTGTCATCCTGTGGAACATGGGATTAGGCCCACAGTTCAGTCACTAACCTGTCCCGACTTCCACGCACTAAACACGCATTAAAAAGGCAAGCTCAATGAGCTTGCCTTTTTGTGTTCAGACGCTCTGGTACTGACAATGAATGACGTTACACGCCTTCATTATACAGTTCCAGGTTTGCCAGCTCCTGCTGAATTTCACGCTGCGTTTTGGCATCTTCGCTGCGCAGCGTTTCCAGGTACTCTAAATACTGCTGGTTCACATCGCCCGTGACATAGTTGCCATTAAAGACGGAGGTTTCAAACAGTTTAATGTCAGGGTTGCCTTCTGCAACCGCGTCCACCAGATCCTGCAAGTCCTGGAAAATCAGACCGTCTGCACCGATCATCTTGCAGATTTCATCCACTTCACGACCATGAGCAATCAGTTCATTCGCGCTTGGCATATCAATGCCGTATACGTTAGGGAAGCGAATTTCCGGCGCCGCAGAAGCCAGATAGACTTTTTTGGCACCCGCTTCGCGCGCCATTTCAATGATTTGCTCAGAGGTGGTGCCGCGTACAATCGAATCATCAATCAGGAGGACACTTTTACCCTTGAATTCTGAGCTGATCGCATTCAGTTTACGGCGTACCGACTTACGGCGCAGCTGCTGACCCGGCATGATAAAGGTACGGCCGACATAGCGGTTCTTCACGAAGCCCTGACGGTAAGGTTTATCCAGCGTACGGGCAATTTCCAGCGCACTGTCGCAAGAGGTTTCCGGAATCGGGATAACCACATCAATATCCAGATCATCCCACTCGCGCTTGATCTTCTCACCCAGCTTCTTACCCATATTCAGGCGAGCGCTGTACACTGAAATCTTATCAATGAAAGAGTCAGGACGGGCAAAATACACGAACTCGAACACACATGGGTTCAGAGCCGGATTCTCCGCACACTGCTCAGTGAACAGCTGACCGTCAAAAGTGATATAGACAGCTTCACCCGGTGCAACATCACGCATGAAATCAAAGCCCACTGCGTCCAGTGCCACCGATTCAGAGGCAACCATGTACTCGACTTTCCCTTCCACTTCGCGCTTACCCAGGCACAGAGGGCGAATGCCGTGCGGGTCGCGGAATGCCATCAGGCCATGTCCGATGACCATAGCCACAACGGCATAGGCACCGCGCACTGCTTTATGCACAGCGCGAATTGCCGCAAAGATGTCATTGGAAGTCAGTGGGTAGTTGGTTGCACCTTCCAGCTGATGGGCCAGAACGTTCAACAGAATTTCCGAGTCGGAAGAGGTGTTAACATGACGGCGAGCCTGCTCAAAGAGCGAATCTCTGATATCCGCGGCGTTGGTCAGGTTACCATTGTGCGCCAGTGAAATACCGTAAGGGGAGTTCACATAAAAAGGCTGAGCTTCTGAAGCACTAGAGCTGCCCGCGGTAGGGTAGCGAACGTGCCCAAGCCCGACAGTCCCCTGCAGACGCTGCATGTGTTTTGCTTCGAATACGTCACGCACCAGACCATTGGCCTTGCGCAGACGGAAACGATTGCTTTCCAGGGTAACAATACCGGCAGCATCCTGGCCACGGTGCTGCAGCACGGTCAGTGCATCATAAATAGACTGGTTAACCGGGGTGTTTCCCACGATTCCGACAATACCACACATGTCCTAAATCCTCGTCATGGATCATCAATAATTGCATTGAGTAACAATACGTTAGTTTGTTGTACCCATACGGTTACTCAATGCAATTAATATAAATCCGGCGCTATAACGCGCCGGGAAGAAAACTGGAACTCTCTTTCAGGTAAGAGAAAAACCACTCAATTACCACGCCAAACTGCGGGATTAACTGCGACGCCTGCCACCATTCTGCGTCAGCAAAACCGGTAAAGGCATCCAGAAAAAACAGCACAGCGGCAATGATAAGCACACCGCGAAGGGCACCAAATACGATACCCAGCACCCTATCGGTACCGGACAAACCGGTTTTTTGCACCAGTTGTCCGATCACGTAATTCACTACCGCTCCCACAATCAGTGTGGCAATAAACAATACCGCGATAGCACTGCCATTTCGTATGAGCTCATCCTGAATATTGGTGAAATACACCGCCAGTTCTTTGTAAAAATTGCTGGCGACAAAAAATGCCGCAAACCAAATCACCAGCGACAGCGCTTCCTTCACAAAACCACGGATCAAACTGACCAGTGAAGAAAAGGCAATCACCCCTAAAATGACATAATCAATCCAGATCATCTTCTACTTAATTCTTGTTGTTGGCGCGTATTCTAACAGAAAAAATCAGAACGCAAACGTTTACCTAAGGGTTGAGTGGGTTAAATCTGAGCAATTGCCCGTTCAGCCCGGTAAGTTTACGCAAATCGTCTGCTTTCCCTGACAGTTTATCTTTGTCGATCTCGGGTCCGACGACAACACGGGCCAAATCACCTGGTTTCAGCTGTTTTGGCAGAACGTGCGCCTGATAGCCTTTGCTTCTGAGTTTCTCAACCAGCTGATGCGCATTCTCAAAATTACGGAATACCCCCAGCTGTATCACCCAGCCACTGTCCGTGTTGCCAGGCTGCGGTTCACCGGCAGGTTGCGGCTTGACGTTAACAGGCTCGGATACCGACTCGGGTAATGCCGGTTCTCCGGCAATTTGCTCAGTCACTGGCATAGGCGGTAATTCGGTTTCCGCATCCACGGGTTGCGGAATGGCAGTCACGCTGCCTTCATTCCCGGTCTGAGGCTGCAAAGGAATACTGGCAAACTGCTCCTGAAAGTGCTGCTTTTTGCCATCAAAAAAATCGGGCAGGAAAATCACACCGATTGCGACCAGTACGATAGTTCCGACCAGGCGACTCTGAAATTTACTCGCCACACTTACTCCTGTGTCTTAATGTAGCTGGACACTTCGCCCACTGTGTAAAACGAACCAAAGACAATCACGACATCTTCAGGTTGCGCCATCATTAATGCCGCCTGATACGCGAGCTCAGGTGCAGTATACAGCTCGCCCTGAAACGTCAGATGCTCAGCAATTTCCCGGGCAGACGCGGCGCGAGGCCCCTTGAGTGAGGCCGGATACCAGGCATCCACGACCGTCTTCATTTCAATCAGGGTTGATGGGATATCTTTATCACGCAGCATACCCACCACGCCGTGAATCTTGCCCACCGGGCGGATATTCTTCAGTGCCTTAAGCTGACGGGCCAGATAATTTGCCGAATGCGGATTATGGGCCACATCAAGCAAGATCAGCGGATTATCCGCTACCGTTTCCATCCGGCCGGCAAGGCGCACTTTGGCTAAACCGGACACTATGTGCTGATCACTGATCTCCAGATCAGCGACGCCGAGTGCCATCAGCGCAGTGGCCGCATTCGGCAAAGGTAAAGCAGGCAGAGGCAGCTGTTCCATGTCGAATGCGCCGCACTTCCAGTTCCAGGTCTCTCCTGTCTGCTCGTAGGTATACTGATAACCCACCTGATACAACTCAGCACCAATACTGTCAGCATGCGCGGCCACCGAAGCCGGCGGATTGGGCTGGCCACAGACAGCTGGCTTCTCGGCACGGAAAATACCGGCTTTCTCATAGCCAATCACTTCAATGTCGCTGCCCAGCCAGTCCACATGATCAATGGCCAGACTGGTGATAACCGAGACATCGTGATCCACGATATTGGTCGCATCCAGACGGCCACCCAGTCCCACTTCCAACACCACAACGTCCACCTGATGGGTTTTAAAGAGGTTGAGCGCAGCCAGTGTACCGAATTCAAACAGGCTCAGGCTGGTGTCCTGCCGGTATGATTCTACCGCCGCAAACGCCTGGCTGTGTTCGCTGTCATCCAGCTCCTGACCATTAATGCGCACCCGCTCGTTATAGCGCACCAAATGCGGTGAGCTGTACACACCCACGCTGTATCCCGCCTGCAGCAGGATGGCTTCAAGAATGGCGCAGGTCGACCCTTTACCATTGGTACCCGCAACAGTAATCACAGTCGGTGCCGGTTTGCGTAATCCGGCCCGCTCACCCACGGCCTGCACACGATCCAGCCCCAGATCGATGGCACTGGTGTGAAGATTTTCCAGATAAAGCAGCCAGTCATTTAGCGGTGAAGTAGCCGAAGGAACAGATTGCGGCGTTGCAGAGGTATCAGACATGTAACAGTACTAACTAATGTAATTAAGATGATGTCGCTTAATGTAGCATGAAGTACGCAGAATTTAACGGTTGAGAGCCAAACGAAGAAAGGAAATGTGGAACAATAACGATATTTGCCTGACTGGCAGACCGATTTTCACTTTAGCCTGACATTTGTCTGCGCCAAAAAAACGCCCGGTATTCAACCAGGCGTTTTTCGCTTTAAGCTTTGTCTTGCGCAGACTCGGTATCGCTGTCAGCTTCTACGTCCGCCGATACCTGAGGTTCCCTTTCGACAGGCACCACAAGCGGGGACTCGGCATTCATCATCTTGGCCAGCAGGCCGCCAATACGCTGACGCATTTCGCGGCGGTCAACAATCATATCAATCGCGCCATGCTCCAGCAGAAACTCACTGCGCTGGAACCCTTCAGGTAATTTCTCGCGCACGGTCTGCTCAATCACCCGCTGTCCGGCAAAGCCAATCAGCGCTTTAGGCTCACCGATGTTGATATCACCCAACATGGCCAGACTGGCAGAGACACCGCCCATAGTCGGGTCTGTCAGCACAGAGAAGAAAGGCAGGCCTTTCGCCGACAAACGCTCCAGCGCCGCACTGGTTTTCGCCATTTGCATCAGAGACATCAGTGCTTCCTGCATACGGGCACCGCCGCTGGCCGAGAAACACACCAGACCGCAGTTATTGGCAATGGCTTCATCAACCGCGCGCACAAACTTGGCACCGACAACCGAACCCATAGAGCCGCCCATGAAGGAGAATTCAAAGGCACAGGCAACCACAGGCTGCTGCAACAGTGTTCCTTTCATGGCTACCAGCGCATCTTTCTCACCGCTGGCTTTCTGGGCTGCCGCGATACGGTCTTTGTATTTTTTCGAGTCACGGAATTTGAGGTGATCTTTAGGCTCCAGCTCCGCAGCAATCTCCACCTGGCCTTCTTCATCGAGGAAGGTTTCCAGGCGGCGACGGGCTTTCATTCGCATGTGGTGATCACACTTTGGGCAAACTTCCAGATTGCGCTCAAGATCAGCGTAATAAAGTACCTGTTCACAAGAGGTACATTTCGTCCATACCCCTTCAGGGATAGATGCTTTACGAGACGTTACAATGTTGCTTTTTGTGAGGATCTTTTCAAGCCAGCTCATGAATGACCTTTCATTTACATCTCCCCCGCCCTGTGGCAAGGGATAATCAATTCGATAATTTCAAGTCCGGAATTAAAACACAAACTCGTCTAAGTGTAGATAAAAAACTGGTTGTACCTTGAGGAAATAGCGTGTTAACGGGATCTTAGCTCAAGAAACTTGACCGACCAGTTAACGCACGACTGAACCGTTACCGCTCAGATTTCACTCAACTTCTGCAGACCTTGCCTGCAAGGCAACCAGCCCGGCATGCAATAGCCTGTCAAAACAGGCCGCCCGCTTACAAAAAGAGCGGTCCAGCCGGAACATCTGGCAAATCATAGACCTCAGGATAATCCACTTCAACCAGATACAAACCTTCCGCTTTTGCGGTCGCGCCAGCTAAAGTACGATCTTTCTTTGCCAGTAGCCACTGAATCCATTCAGGTTTTTCTTCGCCCCGCCCCACTTTAATCAGGCTGCCTGTGATATTACGCACCATATGATGAACAAAGGCATTGGCCTTGATATCTATGATGACGTAATGACCCTGCCGGGTGACATTCAGGTGCATCACATTACGCCACGGGCTGCGGGACTGGCAAAACACCGCCCGGAATGAGGTAAAGTCATTCTCGCCCAGCAGGTACTGTCCGGCCTGATGCATTTTTTCAGCGTCCAGTTCACCGTGATAATGGCTGATACCCGAACCAAGGATAGCAGGCCGCAGCGCATGATTGTAAATGACATAGCGATAACGTCTGGCGGTGGCGCTGAAACGGGCATGGAACTCATCCGGCACTTCCTTTGCCCAGCGTACTGCGATGTCTTTGGGCAAATGGGCGTTGGTTCCCATCGTCCAGGCCACCAGCTTGCGCGGGGTATCACAATCAAAGTGCACCACTTGCCCGGTACCGTGCACACCGGCATCGGTACGACCGGCGCATTGTACCTCTATGGTCTGGTTGGCAATCTTGCTCAGCGCTTTTTCCAGCCTGCCCTGCACACTGTCCACTTCACGCTGACGCTGCCAACCAAAATAGCGGCTCCCGTCGTACTCAATTCCTAAGGCAATTCGCATGTCTGCACTCTTACTTATCTGAAAACCCTGCCAGCGCATTCGCCAGCAAAGCGAAAGCAGGGATTATAAAAAAAGCGCCAAAAGAAAAGAAGTCCGCATAAGCGGACTTCCTGTTCAGTCTGATGAAATGATCAGCGATCCATCTTTAATAACAGATTCGCGGCTTCACGGCTGACATCGCCATCACCGTTTTCAGCCACATCGTCCAGCAAAAAGTATGCCCCGTCAGTGTCATTCATTTCCAGATAGGCTTTGGCCAAATCGAGTTTGCTGGCGTACTCACCCGCACCGTCGACATCAATATCGCCTATGCCAGCTAACACATCCGGGAACTCATCCAGCCCCACATCCAGCTTGAGCGGTGCTGAATCCAGTTCAGGATCCGATTCCCCTTCCAGCTCTTTCATCAGTTCATCAATGCTGATGTAAGGCTCGTTATCACTTGCCGAGGCAATCAGCTGGCTGTCGGCCTGAGTATCTGCGCCGTCCACAGGATCGTCAGCCTGTTCAGATAACGGCGGTTGCTCACCCCAGTCCTCACTTTCCAGTTCAGGTTCAGGGTTATCCGCTCCCCAGATGGCGCTTTCCTCCGGGGAAAGCTCCTGATCATCCAGCTCGGACAGCGGCACACTTTCATGTAACAGCCACTGCTCATGCTCGAACTCGTCGGGATTGCCTTGTTCTGCTCTGAGTTCAGGTTCTGACTCTGGCAAGGATTCAGGCTCAGCCGGAACGTCGGCATCAGGCAACACATGATCAGAGAGTGCAAGATCAGTCAGCTCAACCCCATGCTCACCGGCTGGCGGGCTGCTGTCTGACGGGATATTGCCATTGTCTGACCGATCATTGTCTGTGTGGCTATTCTCTGTCTGGCGATTGTCGCCCGTCAGCTCAGGCCATTCAGAATGCGCCGCCGGCTCAGTTTCCGCACTGTCTTCGGTGTGCATTGAAGGCAGTGTTTCATCGGATTGAAACGCATCAAACGCCTGCATCGTTGGCAGTTCAAGTTCAGGTTCTGCCAGCAGCGCCGCCATATCCAAGCCTGCGGAGTCGATCAGTTCATCGCTCCAGGGCTCATTCAGCTCAGGTCCTGGCTGCGACGGTGCCTGTGGTTGTGGTTGTGGTTGTGGTTGTGGTTGTGGTTGGGCAGTCGGTATGTCATCGCCGTGCTTCAGTTCCTGCTCATACTGCTCCAGCTCCATCTGCTCTTCAAACGAGGCATTCAATGCATCATCTTCATCAAACTCAGGCAAGCTCGCCGGATCAATCACCGCATATTCGTACTGAGGTTTGCCATGCATAGGCACGGCTTGCCCGGCAGTCTCATGCCCGGAAGAAGCCTGTTGCGAAGAAGAAACATCTTGCAATGAAGGCGCATCTTGTCCCGCTACTGCCTGCGCCGGTTCTGATTCTGTCTCAGTCAGCTCACCGTGACGCTCAGCAGCCTGCGCAGCCAGCTGTAGCTGCTCCGATACTCTGTTGAGTGCAGCCTGGGCATCGTCATCAGACCAATCTTTGTCATCCTCATCGTCTTCCCACGAGACAGCTTCCGGGTCGAGCAGCGCAGCTTCTTCGTCGAACTCCGGAAATTCCTCCAGGTTGAACACAGGTTCCTGACGTCCGGCAACGGCCTCATCCCAGGCAGGATCGAGTGTTGCTTCGGGCTGTTCCACCGCTGCATCCGGCGTCGGGGCAGGCGCTTGCGCCAGTTCGCTTGCCGCAGACAGAGGTTCAGCGGCCTGATCTTGTGTCTTAACCTGCTCCTGTGTCTTAACCGGCGCTTCATCGGCCGCATTCTCAGCCAGCTCCGATTTCAGATACCGGTTCTGCTCGATCAACTGGCAGGCTTCATCACTGTCGTGATGCCATTGCACGGATTCGGTATCGTGATCTTCAGCCGGCTCAGTGTCGGGTAACGCCTGAGCAGACTCAGCCGCCGCAATCTGGGCAGCAGGCGCAGCGTGTTCCGCAACGTCCTGCTCACTCGCTTCTGCATCTGCATCTTGCTCAGCAGACAGGCTTTTCTCCGGATCAGCTTCTGGTTGTGGTTGTGCTTCAGCTTCTGCTTCAGTATCGTCAAACTCAGTTGCCGGCGCTTCGCTGTATGAAACCGGTGCATCCACAGCGTCTGAATCCTCGGCCTCGATATTATCGTCCGGGGCCGAATCCGCGCTGTCAGATCCCATCACGACTGAGTCATCATTCTGAATGTCACTCAGCAGGCTATCAATATCATCCTGCTGCGGATCCGCTGGAGCGGACATCGCATCCTGGCTGGCTGTCGTTTCCGGCTCAGGTACTGGCTCCGATACCGGCTCTGACTCAGATTGAGCGACTGCTTCTGGTTCATCAGCTGCTGTCTGGGCTGCAGCAGATGACGCTGCGGCGATCGCTTTCTCAGCTTCGGACTTATCAGCTTCAGAAAAATCAGCATCAGAAATTCCAGCGTCTGCATCATCAAGATCAGCATCTTGGGTCTCAGTGCTATCTGAAACTGAGTCACCAACATCGGCCATGCCCAGAGGGTATTCCTCTGACGGCTCGCTCTGTGCCTCAGTGTCATCCAGCTCACTTAAGTGCTCATCGACGGTTTTTTTTTCAGAAAAAATCAGATCGTCGATGTCATCCGCGCTGACTGTGTCCTCTTCCTGAGGATCTTCCTCATCCAGTGTCAGCAGCTCATCGAAAACATCTTTGTCTTCTTCTGTGTTTTCTTCAGCATCCAGCTCAGGATCGATCTGCTCGTTGGGGTTATCTTCATCCAGCAGCTCGTCCAGCAGGGCCGTACTGTTTTCATCCAGTTCAAAGTCGCTGTCAGCATCACTGTCCTGATCATCAATCAGCTCGTCCAGCAATTCTGTGCTGCTGGCATCCAGGTTAAAGTCGGTATTGAGATCGTCCAGTCCCCAATCCTCTTCCGCACTGTCATCCTGCGCACTGTCATCACGGTTGCTGTCATCACGGTTGCTGTCAGCCTGGACATTGTTAACCGCAGGGCTGGCGGGCTCATTTTGCACATCACCTTCACGTTCAAAATCCTGCATCAGTTCATTCAGGATATCCTGATCCAGCATGCCAAGCTCAATACTGTCGGCTTTATTACCTGTCAGTTCACTGTCGGCAAAGGCATCGAACAGATCGTCATCGCGCTTGTCCTCAACGGGCTTTGCCGGCAACGCGTCCTCGTCATCGAGTAAACCAACAGCAAGATCAAAGTCCGTTTCTTCATTATCCTGGGCGCTGAAAGGCTTGTCCCAAATGCCACTGAGGCTGTCTTCTTTCTCCTGCGGCGGCGCCTGATCAATCTGGTCCAGTGCGCGCTCCATATCCTGGAGACCTATGGCCTGATCCTTGTTCTTAACCGAGATATCACTCTTTGGCAATTCATTGCCAAAGGCGTCATCCAGCCCGTCCGTCAGATCCAGCTCATCAAGCTCTGCATCGTTATCATCAAACAGATTGTCCGAGAAGATCGGATTATCCTGCGGCGTCTTATCATCAAACAGATCATCAAGACTGCTGTCTTCACTGTCCAGCCCCAGATGCGGCTCATCATCGTCCAAATCAGCAACAATTGGCTGAGGCGCTTCTTTGCTTACCTCGGCAACAGGGGGAGCGGTATCTTCCTCTTTACGGCGCCGGCCAACGAAAAAGGCCAGTAAGCCTGCAATCAGACTGCCGGGAATCAAAGCGGCACCGGCCAGTGCCCACGGGTTTGCAACCAGTTTATCCAGCCAGTGGACTGGCGGTTGTTCGGCCAGCGGCGCGTCAAGCTGGCCTTGCTGCGCCTTTTGCTGGGCAATGAAGGACTGAATTTCCCCACGCAGCTCTTCGTCGCCCGCCAGTTGTTCTTTCAGCGCACCAATTTCATGCTGCATTTCAGACAGACGCACGCGAAGCAGCTGATTGCTTTCGCGTAATTTGGTCAGCTCTTCATCTGAGATGCCAAGCTGCTCCTGAAGCGCAGGCGAAAGCTCACCATTCGCCGTACTGGCAGCAGCGGCAACCCCCGCAGCTGGCGCGGCGGGTGACACGGGAGATGCGGCTGGACGCACTGGCGTGCTGGCAGCCACTGAAGGAGCCTGAACCTGTGGCGCAGGTACGGCCGGTTTCGGTGCTGGCGCCGATCTGGGTGCAGAAGCCGAGCCTGTCCCCGGAGTCCCTGCTGATGCAGAGGCCGGACGGCTATTATTACTTCCGGGCGTACTGCCCGTACGCGCACGCGACTGCTCACGGCGCTGAAGATCAGTTTCTACGCGATTGCGTATCTGATCGGCATTTTCCGCCTGAATCTGAGCCATGGTCGGCATTCTCAGGCGGCTGCCCGGGATCAGGCCATGAATGTTGCTGTCGGTGAAGGCATTGGGATTAGCACGGAAAATTGCCCCGAGGACCTGATAAATAGAAACGCTGTCATTGGGCTTATACCGTGACGCAATGGACCATAAGGTTTCGTTTTCGCCTGTCGGGCCGTAAATACCCACTGTACGGTTACCGGGAGACGTTGCCGGACGCGGTGTGGCCGCGCGAGGCTGAGTCACAGCGGGTCGGGGCGATGGCGCGGGTGACACCGCAGGCGCCGGCGGTTGTGCGGGCTCAGCAACCTGGTCAGTCGGCCCCATGATTCGAACAGTGTTCGCTTGTACGGCGACAGGGAGCTGCAAAGCCGCCGATGCGATGACGACCGGTAAGATGGCACGTTTCATTTTATTTGATGAGTCAGACACTGCCTGCTGTCCTCTCTGGCAGAGATAGTAAACTAGGAATTCTTCGGCCTGTAGCCAGAATACTTGAGCGTAAATGCAAAACGACAGGCGTTTGTGAACATTAAAAGTGATTGTTGCCTGCCATGGCTTGATGTCAATCACCATGCCCGGCTTTTACTGTGAAGATCAAGAAATTGGCTAAAGGAATTCAAAGGCGTGCCCATTCGCACGCCTTTGAATCGTCGGGTGTATCCGGCCGCTTGGTGGCCGGAACAACTCGCTTTGTGTCTTACAGGTATTCCTGGATCAGTTTCTCTGCAATCTGCACGCTGTTGGTCGCCGCGCCTTTACGGACGTTATCCGCCACCACCCACATATTCAGACCACAAGGGTGACTGATGTCTTCCCGGATACGGCCGACCATGACATGGTTTTTGCCGATAGCGTCCACCACCTGAGTCGGGTACTCGCTGCCGTGGAACACTTCGATGCCATCGGCATTTTCCAGCAGGCTGATCACTTCTTCCATGATCACAGGCTGGCAGGTTTCCACATGCACAGCTTCCGCATGACCGTAGAAGACCGGCACACGAACACAAGTCGGGTTCACGCGGATATTGGCATCCCCCAGAATTTTCTGGGTTTCCCACACCATTTTCATTTCTTCTTTGGTGTAGCCGTTATCCATGAACTCATCGATTTGCGGCAGGCAGTTAAAGGCAATCTGCTTAGAGTAGACTTTGTTTTCCACCGGCAAACCGTTCAGCAGCTTGGACGTCTGGCCCGCCAGTTCATTCACGCCACTCTTACCCGAGCCTGAAACAGACTGGTAAGTCGCCACGTTAATCCGGTCGATGCCATAAGCATCATGAATCGGCTTCAGGGCCACCAGCATCTGAATCGTCGAACAGTTCGGGTTAGCCACTATGTTGCGATTACGAAAATCGGCCAGCGCTTCCGGGTTCACTTCCGGCACAACCAGTGGGATTTCAGGGTCGTAGCGGAAGCATGAGGTATTATCAATCACCACCACACCCGCGTCGGCGGCAATCGGCGCCCAATGTTCAGAGGCCTCAGAACCGGCAGAAAACAACGCCAGCTGCACCTGCGTCCAGTCGAAGTCTTCGACATTGGTCACGCGGGCACTTTTACCCTTGAATCGCAGCGTCTTGCCCGCACCGCGCTCGGAGGCGAGCAGATACAGGTTACGGACAGGAAAATTACGCTCCTCCAGCACCTCAACCATGGCTTCCCCAACGGCACCGGTGGCTCCGAGAATGGCAATATCAAATTCCTGACTCATGGTGTTTCCTCAACAGTAAAACCTAATTTAGCCAGCGACTCTAACCCAAAATGCCCCTGACCTTCTACTGTGACCGCACTGTATTCGCGTCGATCCCAGTAATTTTTTCGCATCTTATCGAATTCTGACGCCATAGCGGCATCATCGACCGCCTGCATCTTACGGCGAAAGAGGGCGTCATCCTTTCTGACATCATAGATTAACTGAATCAAGGTGAAGAGCGTGTCTTCATCCCACTCCCTGCTCAGTTGTACCAAAGGCACAGGCGCAACCGGTAACAATTCTGCCGCTTCTACTCTGTCGTCGCGGCCAAGAAATTCGCAGAAGCTATTGAAAATCATAGTCGTGCCGCGGGCTTTGCCTTCCAGGCCGTAACCTGCCACATGGGGGGTGGCAAATGCCAGCAAAGGCAATAGCTCGCGATCAACCAAAGGCTCATGCTCAAACACATCCAGTACCGCCGTCAGTGCTTTACCCTGGCCGGATTGCGACTGCTGCAGGGCATGTTTCAGTGCCTGACTGTCAACAATGGGGCCCCGGGCGGCATTGATCAAAATCGCCCCGTCTTTCAGGCGGGAAAGAAACGCCTGATCCGCCAGATGATGGGTCGGGTAATCCCCCTGCTTTGTCAGCGGTGTGTGCAGGGTAATGACATCGCACTCCTTAATCAGAGTGTCCAGTGAAGCAAACTGCCGCGGATCACCTTGCGCTTCTTTAATGGGATCATTGAGCAAATAGCGGATACCTAAGGCATCCAGACAACCTGCCAGGTACGAGCCGACATTGCCGGCCCCGACAATCCCTACCGTTTTGTCGAAAACCGAAAATCCCTGCTGCTGGCCCAGCACCATCAGGCTGCTTAGCACATATTCAGCCACCCCGACCTTGTTACAGCCCGGCGCGGCTGTGTAGGCAATCCCCTTCGCTTCTACCGCGGCCTGATCAATATGGTCCTGACCGGCGGTTGCCGTGCCAACGAAACGCAGCTTGTCGGCTTTTGCCAGTAAATCGGCATTCACTTTGGTGACTGAACGTATCATGAGGCCATCAATATCAACCAGATCATCGGCTGTCAGTGTGCGGCCTGGTTTGGCGATAACCTCACCTAAACGACCGAACAGTTCAACCGCATAGGGCATGTTTTCATCTACAAGGATTTTCATTGGGGCTCCGAAAAAGTAGCGCGAATCAATTGCGGACTAGCATGGGAAAAATTCGGCTGATGTCAAGAAAAGCTCAGACCAACTGGCCATTCTGCAGCAACAAAAAAACCCGGTATCAATACCGGGTTAAACATCCAGGATGGGGAAGAACACTTGATAAGTGCCGCGTCTGAATACTGGCGCGATACAGGAAACCCCGAGTATCGCGCCGGCCTGGAAATCAGGGGCTACAGACTCTGCATGGAGCATCATCTGTATGCCGGCTTATCAAGCTTCGTATTTCTTGATCACCAGCGTCGCGTTGGTGCCGCCGAAACCAAACGAGTTCGACATCACTGTCTTCAGCTTGGCTTCACGGGTTTCACGCACAATGTCCAGACCTTCAGCAGCCGGGTCCAGATTATCAATGTTAATGCTCGGGGCAATGAAGTCATTGTCCAGCATCAGCGTGGAGTAAATGGCTTCGTGAACACCGGCAGCACCCAGGGCGTGACCTGTCATGGCTTTGGTGGCCGAAATCGCCGGGCTGTTCTGACCGAACAGCTCCTGAATGGCACCCAGTTCTTTCACATCACCCACAGGCGTTGAGGTGCCGTGTGTATTGATGTAGTCGATAGGTGCATCCAGATCCTGCATTGCCATCTTCATACAACGCACTGCGCCTTCACCAGAAGGGGCAACCATGTCGTAGCCATCTGATGTCGCGCCATAACCGACGATTTCACCGTAAATTTTCGCGCCGCGTGCCAGAGCATGCTCCAGCTCTTCCACGACAACCATGCCGCCGCCGCCGGAAATCACAAAACCGTCACGGTCGGCATCATAGGTACGTGATGCTTTTGATGGATCGTCATTGTACTTGGTCGACAGCGCGCCCATGGCATCGAACATCATGGTCAGTGACCAGTCCAGTTCTTCACCGCCAGACGGCTGGCACGCAACGGAGAAGATGCATGAAAAGCCTGATACTTGTGCTGAGTCTGCTGTTC